>NZ_CP102267.1:2514318-2814772 GCF_025148125.1 Blautia wexlerae DSM 19850 | reverse complement strand
TCGCTGAACTGCTTGCAGATGAAAACAATTACCTTTGGTCACAGGTGCTTTACGGCATTACAGGCGGCGACGGACAGATCGTGACCGTTGCACTCTCTCTGGTTGGCAATGTGGGCGGTCAGCCGTATTGGTCGTGGTACGGTTTTAACTCCCGTGTAGAATGGTGTGCTTGCTTTGTATCTTGGTGTGCCAACGAGTGCGGCTATATCGACGCTGGAGTTATCCCAAAATATGCAGGCTGTGTCAACGGAGTACAATGGTTTAAGGATCGTGGACAATGGCTGGATGGCAGCGCCGAGCCTGCCCCCGGAATGATTATTTTCTTCGATTGGGCAGACGAAAGTGGTCAGGATGGATTATCCGACCATACGGGTATTGTTCAAAAGGTCGAAGACGGCAAGGTTTATACGGTCGAGGGCAACTCCGGCGACAGTTGCCGAGTCAATGAGTATTCTATCGGTTATTACGAGATTCTTGGCTACGGCGCACCTGCCTATTAAAATACACAAGCCGCCTGCATTTTGCAGGCGGTTGGATTACATATCAGAAAGATATTGTGCCGGTTTGAAAACTAAAAGTCTCAAAATACAGACTTAATAATTGCGATTTCACTCTCAAAGTGCTATAATACAAACTATATTTGGGTGGAGGTGCGGAAATGAAAGTACGGTACAACAAACTTTGGAAACTTCTGATTGACAAGGGAATGAAAAAGAGTCAATTACGAGAAGCGGTCGGGGCAAGCAAAAGTACATTTGCGAAACTCGGAAAAAATGAAAATGTTACCCTTCCCGTGCTGTTGAATATATGCGAATACTTAGAGTGTGATTTTGGCGACATAATGGAAGCCGTACCCGAAAATGAGGTGTAGGATCAATGAACAAGAAGATTTTAATTGTGGATGACGAAAAAGAAATCGTTGATCTGCTTGAAGTGTATTTGAGTAACGATGGTTATTCAGTATATAAATGTTATAATGGGTTAGAGGCGATGAAATGTATCAAACAGTCGCAGATTGATTTAGCGATACTTGATATTATGCTGCCGGATATTGATGGTTTTCGACTTTGCCAAAAAATTCGGGAAAAGTTTTACTTCCCTATTATTATGCTTACCGCCAAAATTGAGGATAGCGACAAGATTATGGGGCTTACGATTGGTGCGGATGATTATATAACGAAACCGTTTAATCCTTTAGAGGTTGTGGCAAGAGTAAAGACGCAATTAAGGCGTTATCAGAGCTATAACAGTCCTAATTTGAGCCAATCCGAAGAAAAAGACGAGTATGACATCAGAGGTCTACTGATAAACAGAGTCAGCCACAAGTGCTACTTGTATGGCAAAGAAATAGCCTTGACTCCGTTGGAGTTTTCTATTCTGTGGTATCTGTGCGAACATCAGGGTAAAGTTGTCGCCTCGGAGGAATTATTTGAAGCCGTGTGGAAAGAAAAGTATCTTCGCAACAGTAACAATACGGTAATGGCGCACATTGGGCGGCTTCGGGAAAAATTGAATGAACCTTCAAAAAATCCGAAGTTCATTAAAACTGTTTGGGGGGTAGGGTATGAAATTGAATAAAAAAGAAAAAAACTATCTGCTCTCTACCTTGTTCAAAGGGTATGTAATTCAATGTGCGATTTGCTCTGTGCTTATTTTTGGCGGTACTTTTCTTTTAGGAATTATGGCAGAGGAAATTCTCCGCAAGTATGTTTTGTATTATTACTTATATTACAGAACAGTATATCTTTATATAGTGGCTGTAATCGTGTGGGGTGGCTGTATTATATACTTGACATACCTACTTTTGAAAAAAGTAGTCGCCTATGTGTACGAGGTACAGGCTGCGACAGGAAAAATGTTCGATCAGAATGTCAGTTACATTGAAATGTCCCCGGAGTTGAGTGAAATCGCCGCTAACATCAATCAGTTAAAACAAGAGGCTGAAAGTAATGCAAGGCTTGCAAAAGAAAATGAGCAGCGAAAAAATGACCTGATTATGTATCTTGCACACGATTTGAAAACACCGCTTTCTTCTGTAATCGGGTATCTTACTTTACTGCGTGATGAGTCGCAAATCTCAAAGGAACTTCGAGAAAAGTACCTTTCAATCACTCTTGGTAAGGCAGAACGGTTAGAGGATCTGATTAACGAGTTTTTCGAGATAACACGATTCAATATATACGATATTACATTACAATACACGAAAATCAATTTAACTCGCCTGCTGGAGCAACTTGTATATGAATTTAAGCCTATGCTCAAATCAAAGAATTTGCAATGTAATCTTTGTGTTGATGATGATATAATGCTTCGATGTGACGCAGACAAAATTCAGCGTGTTTTTGATAACCTTTTGAGAAATGCGGTTATCTACAGTTTTGAAAATACGGATATCACGATCAGCGCACAATGTCAGGAAGATACGGTCAGCATTATTTTTTGTAACCACGGCGATACTCTGCCGGAAGAAAAGTTAAACAGGATTTTCGAGCAGTTTTATCGGCTTGACGCAGCGAGAAGTACAAGCAGTGGAGGAGCTGGATTAGGTTTGGCGATTGCAAAGCAGATTGTTGAACTACACAATGGTACAATCGTTGCAGAGAGCCAAGAGGATCAAAACAAGTTTTCAATTACTTTGCCGTTGGCGTAGGAAAATTGTAAGAATTTGCATAGAAAAAAAGAGGAATATCTTACGAGCAATCAAGAAAATACGGGCTTTTGTTTTGGTACAATAAAAGTATCAAGATAGAGGCTCGTATTTTTTGTGATACAGCATAAGGAGGAATGATGAAGTTGCTAAGAAAACAAATGCTGCTATGTTCTATTTTGTTTCTTGTATTTACGCTATCTGCCTGCTCTGCAATTGGGCAGACAGACGAAAACAATCTTACAGATAGCGCAACATCCGCAGAAAAAACGGTATCAGTTGTACGAGGGACAATTACTCCAACCGTTTCAACGCAAACGACTATTGTTCCGGCAGTACCGTTTATTATTTCCTCACCCGAAAATGGCATATTTAATACAGCGGTAGAATTAGAAGAAAAAATCACTGCCGGGCAAATTATTGGAACTGTGAACGGCAAAGAATTGAAATCTCCGGTGGATGGTACAATTACCTCTATTGCCCCATCCAATGAAAGCGTACCGAGTAATTATCCCGTAGCGATAGTGCATTATACAGGATTTGCCCTCAATGTAGAGGCAGATAATTTTTTGAGTACCTTACCGGAGTATGCAGAGTTGAAAGCAAAATTTCAAGTATATGATGGTGTAGGACCAACCGATATGATTGCCGTGGTGTCGCCTGCCGCAGATGAAAATGCGTTTACGGGAATCGTGCCGCAAGAGGGCATTCTGCAATGCTTGATCAGTCAAACAGTCGATGTGAAATCGGGGCAAAGTGCAACGGTAGTCATAACGGCGACAACGAGAAATGATGTCCTTATATTGCCGCTGTCGGTAATAGCGGGTAGACAAGGGACGGGATTGGTTACTGTAATTACTCCGAATGGAGAAAGAGTGGAAACAAAAGTGACATTGGGTGTGACAGACGGAGCCAATATAGAAATACTGTCCGGCTTAGAGGAGGGCGATGTAGTTTCTGCTACTCCGCCAAACCTTGATCCGAGGGGGATTTGATAAAATGAAAGGAATTTCCGAAAAGACTTTAATCAAAATAAAGGATTTGAAAGCAAGCGTCAAATTGAATAATGGCGATATGCTGACAACAGTAACCAACGCTAATATGGAATTGCAACGAGGGCGCAGTTATGCCATTGTCGGAAAGTCCGGCTCAGGCAAAACAAGCCTTATATCCATTATTGGCTTGTTAAATCGGGAATATGAGGGCGAGTACCTTTATGATGGTATATCTATTTCTGCTTTGAAAGACCGTGATCTGTCTATACTGCGAGCCAATAATATCGGATTTGTATTTCAGAACTACTCTCTGATTAAGCACTTGCGGGTATGGGAAAATATCGAATTACCCCTACTCTATGCCAAAAAGTCGTTTACCGCCAAACAGCGTCACGAGATAATTACAGGCTTGCTAAAAAGTGTCGGCTTAGAAAGCAAGGAAAATGATTACCCAATCAATTTGTCCGGCGGTGAACAACAAAGAGTTGCAATCGCAAGGGCGCTTGCAGTATCTCCGGAAGCCATTTTATGTGATGAGCCTACGGGAGCGTTGGATAAAAAGACGGGAACGCAGATTATGGAACTGTTGCACAGCGTCGTAAAAGAAAATGGAATTATGCTGCTGTTGGTTACGCACGATCCTGATATTGCAGATACCTGTGATACGATTTTTGAAATGGATGGAGGGAGGATAACTTGTGCTAAAAATGATACTTAAAGACCTTCGTCTGTCTCCACTTAGAAGTATTCTGACAAGTGTTTCAATGCTTGTAGGCATTATCGCAATGCTTGGATCGGTATTAGTTGGTACGCTTGGACGGGAGTATTTGATTTTCGTAAACGCACAGGTATATGGCTGGTCACCTACTTACTCATTCGTGATAACGGAATCCGATTTTCACGATAGAAATAAAATGGAACAATTATTCCAGAGATTTGAAGCCATTGATGATGTAGCCGCTGTTACTTTTTCTATGGGAGAAGATATTCGATTTGCACCAATGAAAGATTTAACGCCAATACCGCCGAATGATGTTTACCAAAACCTGATGGCTTTTGATTTAGTTTGCACCACGGAGGCATATAGTCAAGTCTATAATCTTCCAATGACATCCGGTAGATGGTTAGAGCCTTCGAGTGAGGGCGGCTCGCTTGAAGTGGTCATAAACAAAGAAGCTAAAAACTATTTTAATGATTCGCCCTATGCTGCAGGAAATGTAAAAAGCACACTTTCGTTAACCCCATTCAATATTGTCGGAGTAGTAAACGATGGCAGGGATTTTCCGACTATCTATGCGGATTCTGCGGCGATCCTCAATTTCGCACCAGCAATGTGGCAAGTACAAAATGCAAATGTGTATTGGCATCCCACAACAGGACTGACAATCGAACAGATACATTCTGCCCTTGGCGACATTTTGACTGATACCATTGGCGGTTACTGGGAAAGTGCTGGGCGGAGTGATATTGGAGATACCTATGATTCGGTATTGTCCATACTGCAATTAGGGCTTTTGGTTACTTCGCTTTTGTTGCTGTTTGTTTCCGTATTAGGGCAGATCAATATCGGACTATCTTCATTGGAACAGCGCACACATGAGTTGCTGATCCGCAGAGCGATAGGTGCTTCACGAACAAATATTGTGGCATTGGTTTTAGGCTCACAGTTGATTTTATCAATATTCGTTTGCCTTGCAGCTATTTTGATTTCGCTGATTTTGGTGCATTGTATTGGAGCGTTGCTCCCTGTGGATTCCCCGGTGGGAACACCGAGTTATCCAATCAGCGTTGCTGTTGTTGCAGTTGCTGTGTCTGTGCTTACAGCATTATTGGGCGGATTATTACCAGCATTGAAAGCAGCAAAATTAGAGCCTGCATTGGCTCTTAGATAATAAAACTCAATTCAAGGAGGAAACAAAATGAAACGAACAATCTCAAAATCCGAAAGACCGTACAGACTGTTATTGTGTGTTATGATTTCTTTGCTGGTGATTATGCTGGCAGGCTGCTCCACTTCTTCGGACTCCGACACAAACACAAGAGGTTTCACGGACTTTGCTACCATTGAAGAAGAATACCTAACGACCATTGAGAGTTTGAATTGGCCGGAGGGCTTTACGCCGCCTGATGCTTTGGAAGGCGAAGATACGGGAGCGTCTTTTCAGATAGGATATGGCGATACAAGAGCATCTAACCTTTGGGAATATTCTTGGATGCAGGAATGGCTTGATACTTACAATACGAATTCGGAAAGGGCGGCAAAAGCCTTAGCTGAACTCGAAAAAGCCTTTGATATGCCTTATATGGGAACAGATCGCTGTGATGACGCCACACGCAAATATCTTCGTGATAATATTGATAAAGCTAAGTTGGGAGATCCGTCTGGATTTACAGAGTGTATTCAGGCAAATTATGCCGATTAAAAATGGCACATAGGAGTTTTGGTGTTGGGAGGTGAGCACATATATGCAGAGAAAACGCCGTAAGAAAAAACGATTTGGAGTATTTTTGTTTTTGCTTGTAGTTTGTATCGGCATAGGTATAATGTTTGTGCCGTGGGCAATGCAGCCGGAAAATTTCAGAGAGGTAAAGAATAAAATAAATGGTTTTCTCTACAAAGAAGATTTTCCTGACTCTTATAATGCAAAATCGCTGATTTTGGTGGATTGTTCTGATGATGAAATATTTGTTTCAAAAAACGAGAACGAGCCACAAATTCCTGCAAGTTTAGCCAAGCTGTTTGTTATTGAGTATGCGTCAACTTTAGCAGACCTTGATAGTATCGTTGTTGCAGACTATGGTGCTATTTCACTCACGAAACCTGGCTCGTCTGTTGCTCAAATCAAGGAAAAAGAATACTTTTTACACAATCTATTTGCGGCAATGTTAGTACCGTCAGGGAATGACGCAGCTTATGTGGTTGCTGATTATTGTGGAGGATTACTTTCGCCGCAAGCAGAAAGCTGTCAAGAGCGTGTGAGGATTTTCATGGAGAACTTAAACCTGCATTTGCAACAGCAGGGGTACTTAGACACAGTTTTATATGATCCGAGTGGTTTTGATATGGAGGCACTTACCACCACTTTAGATTTGAAAGAAGTAGTATATCGGTTGTTGGAATACTCGTGGTTTAGAGAAATTGTATCTCAAAACACTTATACGGCAACACTGCCTGATGGCAGTACACAAATATGGCAGAATACAAACGCCTTCCTTGATCCGACATCCGAATATTACAACGAAAATGTATGCGGAATTAAGACTGGCTCTCTGTCTGACGACTATAACTTGATTGTGCTTTATCAGCAGCACAGGCGATTGCTACTTGTGATGAGCAGAAATTATCAAGAGGGGATCAGGTGCAGTTCCAGAGGTTTGACACGATCAAAAAGAAACACTGGAGCCCTACGACAGTATCGGCAATCGTCCGGGATGAGATTTATATTGGAACCAGAATCTGGGGCAAAACACGTTGCAGTATGCATACGGGCCATAAAGCAGTTCTGAATGATGAAACAGAATGGGTTCGCCTGGAAAATCATCATACGGCAATTATAGACAGGGAATTGTTTGAAAAAGCAAATGAAATGCATCCGAAAAAGAAGAGAAGTGTTGCAGAATCACGCACCAATTTTACTCTGGAAAGACGTAAAAAACAGCCGGCCTTGCTGATATGTGCCAACTGTGGGCATTCTCTGTTAAAAGAAACAGAGCATCTGCTGAAATGTTCAGATGCCAGAACCAATGGTGATCCTGTGTGCCGAAGTCTGGTGATTCGTAGGGAACCGATGGAGGAGAATATCCTTGGGCTTGTCCGTCAGTATGCAGCGTCAATGTTGAAAAAAGGAAAGAAAGTATCTTCCAAAAGACAATGTGAATACAAAGAGATCAATACTACAGAATTGCAAAAACAGAGCCGACAGTTGACCTCGGAAAAGATGAAACTCTATGATGATTACAAAGATGGTCGTATAGATCGTGATTCGTATAAGCAGAGAGCTGAAAAGATAAGTGTACAGCTGGATGAAATAAAACGAAAGATAGAAGATGCGAAGAATAGTAAAAAGCTTCTTGAACAAAATGAACTTTCTGATAAAATAAAACTAAAAGATTTCTTGGGAATTCAGAAGTTCGATACAGAGAAGCTGCGTGAGGTTATCAAGGTGATCCGTGTTCATAGTCAGGATGAAATTGAAATCGAATGGAATTTTGACGATATTTTTTCAGAACAGAGATAACTTGAGCAGGACAAGAATGACTTATCAAAAGATAATAAAGGTGCTGGGACTACCTGATGGAAGCGTCAGATAGTCTTCGGCAGAAAAAAATAAAATTTTTTTTGTCCTATACTTGACACATCCACATGTCATGCGTCATACATTCTGCACAAGGTTAGCCAACGCAGGAATGAACCCAAAAGCACTGCAATATGTCATGGGACATTCCAATATCACAATCACATTGAACCTCTACACTCACGCTTCACTTGAAACGGTAAAATCAGAATTACAGCGATTTGTAGCTTAGTAGTAAAAGGCTGGATTACTACCGATTTACTACTTTTGAAAGCAGAATGAAGCGGAAATATGCGGAGTTAAGTATGGTATCGACCTATTGAAAAGTGAAAAAAAGTCCGTAAATACGGGATATTCCAGCATTCGCGGACTTATGGATAGATAAAGAAAAAAGATTTAGATAAATAGAATCTAAAATTAATAATGTAGAGGCAATAAAGGTGAAAAAGATAGAAATTATTGAGAGAATCACAGATGCTAATGGAAGCATAAGTGAAAACATATTGACTAGCTGGGAACATAAAAACCAATTCATACCGGAAATTATAAGGTTTGGAGAATTAAAAATATATCTACAGGAACGAATTGTTAAAAAGAATGATAGTGATGTTCATCTTTCAAAATATGAATATGATATTTTACTTCTTTTAGCGAAAAGTCCAGGTAGAATATTTGGAAAAGAAATGGTTTATGATCTGGTATGGAATGAACCTTATTCCGGTGATTATAATGTGGTTATGCGACATATCTGCAATATCAGAGAAAAAATAGAAGATGATCCTGGACAACCATTATATATACAAACAGTACGAGGTGTAGGATATCGGTTTAACGGGAATTTAGGCAGCAAGTGAAATCGCTGCCTATTATTATGGTTTTACAAAGAAGGGAGTTTGTTATGAGAAGATCTTTGTATTTCAGGAGCATCCTGTTTGAGATATTTGGACAGATTTTGATGTATCAATTCCAACTCTTTTATTTCTTGCTTAAAAGAAACATATTGAGTATTTAGTGATTTTTTTTGGGAAATAAGATCTGAAAGTTGCTCCTGTAACTTATTGGTATTAAGATGCTTCAGGTCCATGCCATTTTCCTGTAAAATATGTTCAGCACCAGCGAAAAGAATAATTTGAGATTCATATTTACGGAAATAACGATCCGGATCTTTGGAACTTTTATAATGGTCATCGTAAATTTTATTTTTCTGATATTGTTTGGCATATTTTAGCATTTCTCGAAGATGACGTATCTGAGACTCGAGAGAAACAACAGAGGTATTTACCTCTTTTTGCTGCATATGTAACAAGGCTATGCGGTCTTCAAGTTCTGAAAAATTATGTAGATTATGTGTGAGCATCTTGTTATATTCAGCAGAGACAATTTTTAAATTTTCCTTATTTGCCCATTTCTGAAGTCCAATGTTTCCTGCTATATTGGGAGTGTTGGTGTCTATTAACTTATTACGAACAGAAGGAACAGTAGTTCTGTGAAGCTTATTATTAATGCGTTCTTTGATACGTTCCTTAGTAAAGTTTTTTCCTAAAGATTTAGCACTTCCACGCACTGGACGGGACATATCGGGAGAACGAAAGGTAATGTATTTTCTGCTGTTTTCGCCAAATTCTGCGTTTTTTATTTCATATCCTTTAGCTTCCATAAATGTAAGAAATTCTGAATAAGTGGAAACGATTCGGATTGTCTGGTTTATATCTTTTCGCAGCTGCGTTTTTTTACTGGATTCAGATTTATTTGCAGCCCATTCATTGTATTTCATTCCCTTTTTACCATTTGGCATAATTGTGGACAGGTTATGTTCCTGGCATAAAGTGTCGCTGAGATTTCGTATTTTCCAGTAATTCTTTTTACAGTCATGGTAATGAGAAAAAGTGATGTTATCTGCAGAACAGAAAATTAAATGGTTATGTACATGACCTTTATCAGTGTGTGTTGTCAGAACATAGGAGTATTTTCCCTCCAGCAAGCGATCCGCAAGTTCTCTGCCGATTTGATGGGCTTCTTCATAGGAAACTTCACCAGGGGAAAATGCCTGAATCAGATGAAATGCCTTATTTGTATTGTGCGGATCTCTGCAGTCATGTGTATGATCCAAAGTGTATTTAAAGTCAAGAGCGGCTGTTTCGGGAGAGCAGGCAAAGGAAGAAATATATAGATTCTGGTCAGTTTTATCTGGATTGCAGATGTATTCTATTGCTTTATCAACGGTTGTTTTGATACCATGGATTTTTGTAACTGCCATATTTTTTCCATTAACTCCTTTATATCGTCCAGGTCCTTTTGGTAAACTGTATTGCTACTGTTTATACGATGGGTGATCTGATTCAAATTGCTGCTGATATTGCCCAGCAGGGTATTCATTTTTCGGATATGAGAGTAGTCTACTTCATATACAAATCCATATAAGATCATTTTCCGTAGAAAGGCAGATTTGCTTTTCATCCTGGAAAGACGATATTTTTCTTCTAAAATGTATTGTTCGTCATCATTCAAATAAAATTGTACGGGATGAATTCTGGTACGTTTGCTCATTGAAATCCTCCAATTCGTTTTTTTCTATAAAAAAGAGTACAAAAAAACTGTCTAACCAGTTCGGCTATGACAGTTATGGTACTTGTTTTTTTGTTGGTTTGGACAGATGTATCTGTAAGTTATTTTAACAGGACTGGGTGAAAGCGTCAAATTAAGAAATTATAAAATATGAGAGGGCCAGGGATACTCCCTGATACATTTTGGTAGAATGAACCGGAAAGGGAATTTGACAAAATGAGCCAGTTGTCATGACACTGGCAGTGCTTGCTTCTTTTGGGGTGTAGCCTGCAAAGCAGGCTATGCAAAAGCTATAAAACATAAATGGAACTGTGAGAAGTGGTTGAGAATATAATCCTGATAGCGTATAATCAGAGCAAGAAATCGTAAGTGAGGGATAAATTTGAAACGTGAGGAAATTTTTCAATATGTGAAAGAGCAATATGGAACGGAACCGGAATATTTATGGAAAAAAGATCCTGATTCTGCGGTGCTTCGACATAAAAATGGAAAATGGTATGCTATAATTATGGCAGTGGAAAAGAAAACACTGGGATTAGAAGAAGATGGAAAAATTAATATCCTGGATGTAAAATGTGACCCTGATCTGGTTGGGATGTTAATTCAAACGTATGGATTTTTACCGGGGTATCATATGAATAAGCGACACTGGATTACGATTCTTTTGGATGAATCTGTCAGTGAAGCTAAGACGCTAGATTTTCTGGATATGAGTTATGATTTAATTGACAGTGGGAAGTAATTAAAATTAAAAAGGAAGCCTTTCAGAAAAATCTCTGATCGGCTCCCAGGTATTCATTCTGGATATGTATAAGTTGATCTTTGCAACAGGATATTTTCCCAATCTCGTTCATGGCGCAGCACTCGGAGAATATGAATCTCTTTTGTTTCTTCCATTATAATATAAAAAATAATAGATGGCGGAAAAGATCTTTTATGTATGGAATATCCTCTGTACAGAATTTGAGTTCGGGGAAAGGCAGTACTGAACTGGCCTAAATTCTGCATTTGTTCTTTCAGATCAGATTGAAAACGGTCAGCACGTTGCTGGCCGAATTCTTCTTCAATATAATCTGCAATGTCTGTGACATCGTAAATTGCTTCCCAGGTTAAAATAATTTTATATTCTTGCATTTCTTCGTGCATCCCTTAATTCTGTGATTTTGCGAAAAGCATCTTCCAGTGGCAATTCACGACCAGCTTCCATATCATCAATTCCCCGGTCTAACATGCGGAGAAGATGATTGTTTTCCTGGTTTTTATCGGTTGTAGGGACTTTTTTTGTTAATTCCATAAAATCACTCCAATCATACGGTTTATAAATAGTGTATGTTGTTCAGAAGTATCTATCCATAGTTTAGCATAGAATGGGCAGCAATACAATTGAATTATTTTGCAGGAGCGTCCGTCAGACCGAGAAGATATTCGCAGGATTGCCAGATCATTAAAATCATATCCTGCAAGTTGTAATTTGGCAGCGAGCGTTTTCTGAGTAAGATTATGAGCCTTTCGTAATTCTTTTACCCGTTGTCCTATTCTGTTTTTGCTGTTCGTTTTTTTATCCCAATAAATAATCATTCTGATCCTCGAAAATTTCTAAAGATGAAGTATTATTATTGATTTTAAGGAAAAATATTGTTACTATACTTCTAAAGATGAAGTTTTGGAAAGTCTATTTGATTTTTGAATAATTGCGCGTCGCATTCTCGTTACTTTAGAGCGTAGCGGGCAATCTTGACAGAATCAGCTTTGTCGGACTTGATCTTGCGAAGAGAATCGTTATTAAAATCTTTGACCAACTTGGGATTAACAGCACTGACAAAGAGATCTGCTGCTGAAAGCTGGTGAGCAAGTGCTTCGTAGTAGCGGCCGGTATGTTCCATTACAACCCGGGATTCACCTTCGATAGAATGAATAAGTTTAATAAGTGAATGGATATCACTGGATGTGTGCTTAATCTCAAAAGGAGAGGATACAATCTCCCCAAATGGTCTCAGAATTGTAACCATACTTTTACCTTTTGAAACATCGATACCTACTGCGTTCATAAATTTATCACTCCTTAAAAAATATTACAATGGATAAATACCAGTTTTACTCATTACCTGTTCAAACTACTGTGTGTGACACGAATGCACCTAATGTGATTCAACCTGCATAAAACGAACACTGTGAATGAGGAGCCGGTTATCAGTCTAAAGTACGGACGCGAGGTCCAAGTGATGAAGTCGATATACCATTGCATCCTACATTCTAACAGTTTAAGTAATGAGATGGATAAATCCTTACTGGAAGTAAGGGGATTACCCATAAATATATTGTAGTAGTGATGAGTTAGACGCGCAAATTTTTTACTCAAAGAAAGAACGCATGTTTACTTTTGGCACTATATGTGCTAAAATATAACCATAGGTAGTAGAAAAAACAACAGAATCTGAGAAAAGAGTTATCAGGGAGAAATAAAAATGCAGATAATATCCAGTTATGGTGTGGAATTACGAAAACAGAATATCCCGATCCGCCAGACACTGGAAATCTACCGTTCTGCTGTCAGCTATCTGATTGGGATTTATGTGAAGGTATGGGAAGGATTAGCAGAAATCCCGGATGCAAAGAGGCGTTTTAATGCTGCAGAACATCTGGTACATACTACGAAGAAAAACCATGCCTGTTTTGATTTTGATATCCGGTTCCCAAAGATGCCTTCCTATCTGCGCAGATCTGCCATCCAGCATGCACTGGGGACAGTATCCTCTTATAAAACACGGCTGGATCTATGGGAAAAGACCGACGGAAAGAGCGGGAAACCAAAGCTTGTATATGAAAACCACGCCATGCCGGTCTTCTACCGTGATGTCATGTATCGTGAAGGCGCAGAAGGGAAAGACGAAGCATACCTGAAACTCTATGACGGTCATGACTGGAAATGGTCCTGTGTACGTCTGGATCATACGGATATGGAATATCTGAGAAAATGCTGGTCAGGGAAAAAGGCATCTGCCCCGACTCTGGAAAAGAGACACCAGAAGTATTTTTTGCGTTTTTCCTATAAAGAGGAAGTAACACTTACCAAAACACCTGTGAAAGAACAGATCATCTGCAGCGTGGACTTAGGGATCAATACCGATGCAGTCTGTACGATCATGCGGGCAGACGGAACTGTCCTGGGAAGAAGATTCATAGATCATCCCAGTGAAAAAGACCGGATGTACCGCACACTGGGACGGATCCGCAGATCCCAGAGGGAACATGGCTCTGCGCAGACACAGGGAAGATGGGCATATACGAAACGTCTGAACACAGAACTGGGTAAAAAGATTGCAGGTGCGATTGTAAGATATGCGGAAGAAAACCATGCAGATGTGATCGTGTTCGAGTATCTGGAGATGCAGGGGAAGATATCGGGAAAGAAAAAACAGAAACTGCACCTGTGGAGAAAAAGAGATATCCAGAAGTGTTGTGAACATCAGGCACACAGGAAAGGGATGCGGGTATCCAGGATCTGCGCATGGAATACCAGCAGATTGGCTTATGATGGTTCCGGGGCGGTAACACGTGACTGGGAAAATCACAGCCTCTGTACTTTCCAGACAGGAAAACGATATAATTGTGACCTGTCAGCATCCTATAATATAGGGGCGAGATATTTTATAAGGGAACTTTTAAAATCCCTTCCGGCAACGGAAAGGTCTTTACTGGAGGCAAAAGTCCCTCCTGTAAAGCGTAGAACCTCATGTGTTTATGCTGACTTAAGAGAACTTCATCTGCAAATGGAGATCTTAAAAGTAGCATAAACACAGGCAGATATACAGCGGATTACCTGTAATGTGGGAACCTGCCGTATCCGGCATGGAAAAAGCACATAACTGTGCAGACCTAAGTTACAGGCGTATCCGCCGATATTCAGTCTGACGCCTAAAGCGTCTGGAAGCACGTGACTTTAGCCATGTGAGGTTCACGATTATCGGAAAATGCCTGTAAACAGCGTAAATACAGCATTTCAAGGAGTTTTAAGCAATGATAAGAGTGTTATTTGTCTGCCACGGCAATGTTTAATGGATGCCGTGAAAGCCTTGATTTTATTGGATTTCTTGGGAATTAACCAATAATTTACACCTTATTTATACCTTTGGAAGACCGGATCGGAATAATATAATAAAATTTGCTAATCTGTGTTGATTTTTTTTATGATTGAGTATAATAAAATCAAGAACAGAAATGTTCTCGATGTAAGAGCATCGTTAAAAGTTGGGCTGCAGATGGAGCAGGGTAAACTTCCATCTCATTAGATGTCTTAACTGGGCATCGAGCCTGGTAGCTTGGATAAAGCTGTAGTCCACGTGGGGGACTTAATGATTTTAACGTCGTTATGGGTATCTTAACTGGGTATCGAGGCTGACAACCAGCAGAAAACTCTTTTACAAAAGTAATTCTCAGAAAAGTGTGGTTTAATGCCACACTCTTTTTTGCATGTGAGGTATAAGTGGCAACAAAGGTAGATAAGAAAAACGCAATACGACAAGGTATTACAGAGGCGGAAATCGTATATTTCCAAAATTTGGCAGGTAAAACATTTCTGTATGTTTGTGGAGATGAATATTTTGAAGTTTCTTTTCCAATAGATCACTTTCTACATTTAACAGGAGTGGAGACAAGACTTTCGACCAAGGATTTTTATAAGAATGCAAAAAAATCTATTCTTACAAATAATCAGTTCTATTTTGACGCAAGACATGTATATGCAAATGCCAAAAGGAAACTTCCGTGTTTAAAACGCTTGCCGGAATTAACGAATGAAATGGTATGTGTTCTAAAAAATATGGAAACCATGACAATTACATATAAACTCAGCGTTACAAATTTGGAATTTACAGGAAGTGTGACAAGAAAGCCAAAACGGTATACTGGGAAAAAAGATTAAGAAAAGAATAAAGAGCTGGTTTTAATTGTAAAATTTATGGGGAACTAACATCAGCTTATTGACATGAATTTAAAAATAAGTATAATAATAGTTGAGTAATTGTTCAACTATTATTATTTGGAGGTGAATATATGCCAAAAACGTCTTATATTTGTAATTGCGATGTAATTCATGAGGATATTGTGAATGATGTGAAATCCAAGATGCAGCCAAAAGATGATTATATCCAGTTGGCTTCTTTGTTTAAGCTATTTGGAGATGGAACTAGAGTACAAATCTTACACGCTCTAGAACAGAGTGAGATGTGTGTATGTGATCTTGCAGTGCTACTGGGGGTAACAAAATCTGCAATTTCGCATCAGTTAAAGGCATTACGCCTTGCGAATCTGGTAAAATTCCGTAAAGAAGCACAGATAGTTTACTACTCACTGGCAGATGATCATGTGAAAGAGATTATTGACAAGGGATTTGAGCATCTTTGGCAGAAATAATATTTTTTAACATTATAGTTGAGTAATTGAACAATTAAACAAATTATAAGGAGATTATCATGAAACGCATATTTCTATTAAAAGGGTTGGACTGTCCAAATTGTTCCGCAAAAATTGAAAAAGAAGTCGGAGAGTTGGATGGAGTGCAATCCTCAGTGGTAAATCTGATGAAGCAGACGATTACAGTCAATGTTACTCAGACAGCCGCAGATACGATAGCCAGTCAGATTGAAACGATTGTTTATAGTCATGAGCCAGATGTGGAAGTTCAGGAAGAAACCGTTATGAATGTTACAAAGAGTTATTCGTTAAAAGGGTTGGACTGTCCGAATTGTTCCGCAAAAATTGAAAAAGAAGTCGGAGAGTTGGATGGAGTGCAATCCTCAGTGGTAAATCTGATGAAGCAGACGCTTACAATCAATGTTGCTCAGACAGCCGCAGATACGATAGCCAGTCAGATTGAAACGATTGTTCATAGCCATGAGCCAGATGTGGAAGTTTCTGAAATTGTACAGGAATCTTATATACCGGAAAAAAAGCAGGAGGCCAATGAATCCTATAACAATGAGGATAAGAAGTTGACAGTTCGTTTAGCGACTGGTGCAGCAATCTATGCCATTGGTATGGCATTGACTGTTTTTGCGAAAGTGCCACTGCCTATCGAGTTAGCTTTTCTCATTGTTTCTTATGTTATTCTTGGTGGAGATGTTGTATGGCAGGCTGTGAGGAACATTTCAAAGGGGCGTGTATTTGATGAACATTTTTTGATGAGTGTTTCTACGATTGGGGCTTTTGTTATTGGTGAATATCCAGAAGCAGTTGCTGTTATGCTATTCTATCAGGTAGGTGAATTTTTTCAGTCATTGGCTGTTAAGCGTTCCAGAAAATCTATATCAGACTTAATGGATATACGTCCAGATTCTGCTACAGTAAGAAGAAATGGGGAATTGATTACCATATCTCCAGAAAATGTCTCCATTGGTGAGATTATTATTGTAAAGCCTGGTGAAAAAATTCCATTAGACGGTGTGGTATTGGATGGAGATTCTATGCTGGATACAAGGGCCTTAACAGGAGAATCAGTTCCGAGAAGTGTTCATAAAGGAGACGAAGCACTTTCCGGTTGTATGAATCAAACGGGTGTCTTAATGATTAAGACAACAAAAGCATTTGGTGAATCTACGGCTTCAAAGATTATTGATCTGGTGGAAAATGCGTCAAGCCGAAAAGCACCAACAGAAAATTTTATTACTACATTTGCACGTTATTATACACCTGTGGTTGTAATCTTAGCAGCTTTTCTGGCGATTCTGCCACCGATCATTCTTGGCGGAGGCTGGACAGAGTGGATTCGCAGAGGATTTGTTTTCCTTGTGGTATCTTGTCCATGTGCATTGGTTATTTCAATCCCGCTGACTTTCTTCGGCGGCATTGGTGCAGCATCTAAACGAGGTGTTCTTGTAAAAGGAAGCAATTATTTAGAGGCACTTAATAATGTCAGCGTTATTGTGTTCGATAAAACCGGAACACTTACAAAAGATGTTTTCAATGTGACGGATATTTTGCCTGTAAATGGATTTTCAAAAGAACAGGTTCTGGAGTATGCGGCAGAGGCAGAGAGTTTTTCTAACCATCCTATTGCAAAATCCATTCTTGCTGCTTATGAAAAAGAAATTGATCAGTCAGTGATTTCTGATTATAAGGAAATTTCAGGATATGGAATCAGTGTAATGGCAGGGGAAAAGAAAGTTTTTGCTGGCAATACGAAACTTATGGATACAGAATGTATAGAGTACACAACCTGTGAAAAAGCAGGTACAAAAGTTTATTTGGCTGTAGATGGTCAATATGCAGGATGTATTTTGATAACAGATGAAGTGAAGCCGGACAGTAAAAAAGCAATTTCTGACCTGAAACATATCGGCGTGGAAAAAACAGTCATGCTTACCGGTGATGATGAAAAAATTGGGAAGTCTGTTGCAGAAGAATTGCAGTTGGATAAATATTATGCACAGCTGCTTCCTGACCAAAAAGTGGAAAAGGTTGAGCTTTTAGATAGTAAAAAGAGACCGGGAAGCAAATTGGCTTTTGTTGGTGATGGTATCAATGACGCTCCTGTCCTTGCCCGTGCAGATGTTGGTATTGCAATGGGTGGGCTTGGTTCGGATGCGGCCATTGAAGCAGCAGATGTAGTTCTGATGACAGATGAACCGTCTAAGCTGGTGGACGCGATTGCAGTAGCAAAAGCGACAAAACAGATTGTCATGCAGAATATAGTGATTGCTCTTGGGATTAAGAGTGTGTTCCTGATTCTTGGCGCTCTTGGTATTGCGGGAATGTGGGAAGCTGTATTTGGTGATGTAGGCGTTACCATAATTGCTGTTTTGAACGCAATGAGAATTTTGAAAAAATAGGAAATGAGGTGGAAATGTGAAACGAAAACTGATTCTGTTAGTTGTTACGATTGTTTTTCTTGTAGGTTTTGGTGTCATTTTACATTCACCGCCTTCTATGATTGATGCAGTCACAGGAGCAACACCGAAGTCAAAAAAGGCGGCTCAAGCCTCCGCACAGTTGGAAGGCTCTTATGTTCTCGGTATTAATATGATGTCAGATGGTCTCGACAACGAGAACACCCGGAATAAATTAAAAGAATTGGCACTGGACGATTCGGAAACAAATGAAACAGATCTCATGAAAACGGACATTAGTTTTCGGTTATATGTATCTGAGACGGATTATCCGCTTGTCAGTTATGCTAAGAAACTCTGTGACAGGTTGAAACAGGCCGGTTTTTCCGTAGATCTGAAAGAGTACAGTAACACAATGATGCTATCAAGAGTGGTAAGTGGAAAGTATGATGTATTCCTGGCATCGGATGATTTTATTGACGTTACAACGCTAACACAGATGGACTATATGATCATGGACAGCGAAGAAATGAGGTGAGCGGGAATTTATGAGAAAATGGAATACGATTTTGTCTGTTTTAATGCTTCTCATTTTTATGATTCATGGAATCATGGGCAGCTTTATGCTGAACGGAGTTGGAAGTAGTGCAGGGAAACTTCTTGCATGGATTGGTGTTGGCATTCTTGTTGTGCATACGGTGATTGGTGTCATCCTGACAGTTCAGAGTTTACAGACAGCGAAGCAATCAGGAAAAATGTATCTGAAACAGAACGCCATATTTTGGGCGAGACGAGCCAGTGGGATGGCAATACTGATTCTGCTGTTATTCCATATTGGCTTGTTTGGAAAGGTGCAGAATGGGACATATATTTTGTTCCCTTTTACAACGGTAAAGATGGTAACTCAGCTTTTGTTCGTAGCGGCAATCTTTGTTCATATTTTTATCAATATACGCCCATTGCTCGTATCACTGGGAATTATTAGTTATAAAGAACGAAGGAGCGATATTTATTTGATCCTTTCGGTGCTTCTTCTTTTTATAGCGGGAGCGGTTATTTTATATTATATTGGGTGGCAATATCTATGAGTAAGACAATTATTATTATAGGTGCTGGACTGGCAGGACTTTCAGCGGCTTTGCAGGCAGCGGAAAATGGATGCAATGTAAAACTGGTTTCCTCCCTTCCGTCAGAGCGGGCACAGTCTGTTATGGCGGAGGGCGGTATCAACGCAGCTTTGAATACAAAAGATGAAAACGACAGTCCCGAAGAACATTTTACAGATACAATAAAGGCAGCATGTGGTCTGGCAGATCCAAATGCAGTTTGGGGAATGACACAGGCAGCACCGGAGCTGGTGCACTGGCTGCTAAAACTTGGAGTTAAATTTAACATGAGTGGCTATGATGATGTGGATCTGCGGAATTTTGGCGGGCAGAAAAAGAAACGGACTGCTTTTGCACAGAGCGATACCGGGAAGCAGATCATGACAGCTATGATAGACGCTGTTCGCAGGAAAGAAGCATCTGGTATGGTAGAACGGTTCAGCCATCATTCTTTCCTAACACTTCGTCTGTGTGGCAATATTTGTTGTGGCTGCGTAATCAGGGATGAATACAGTCAGGAGACTGTGGAATTACCGGGGGATGCGGTTATTGTTGCCACCGGTGGTATGCACGGATTGTTTGGAAATACAACGGGTTCGCTGAGCAATACAGGAGAAGTCACCGCAGAATTGTTCCGGCTTGGTGTTCCTCTGGCAAATGGCGAGATGATCCAGTACCATCCGACAACTGTGAAATGTGGTGGAAAACGCATGCTCATCAGCGAGGCGGCCAGAGGGGAAGGTGGCAGGTTGTTTGCCATGAAAGATGGAAAACAATGGTATTTCATGGAGGAAAAATACCCGGAGCTTGGAAATCTGATGCCACGAGATATTACCGCCAGAGAGATATGGAAGGTCAGCCATGAATCAGAGGTATTTCTTGACATGACGGAAATATCGGAGGAGATTATTTCAAATAAGCTATCTGGTCTGGCAGACGATTGTATGACCTATCTGCATAAAGATATACGAAAGGAACCGGTGTCTGTTTTACCGGGAATTCACTATTTTATGGGAGGCATTCTGGTGGATGAGCAGCACAGAACGCCGATTCAGAATCTTTGCGCTGCCGGAGAATGCTGTGCCCAATATCATGGTGCCAACCGTCTTGGTGGAAATTCTCTGTTAGGAGCGTTATACGGAGGACGTGTTGCGGCAAAATCAGCATGCGAACAGGCAGATGTAGTAGATCTATCTTGTGCGACACAGATAGATTTTCCACCAGCGTCTCAAATTTCAGAAATAAAGCAATTAAACAAAGTGATGCAGGAGACTATGGGCGTTATCAGAAATGAGAATACGTTGTTAAATGGGATTCAAACGGTACAAGCGCTGACAGGAAATCTTCCATTGCTTGGCATGGCAGTTCTAAAGAGTGCTCTTGCAAGAAAAGAAAGCCGTGGTGCACACTGGCGGGAGGATTATCCGAAGAGCAATGACGATGATTACCTTAAAACAACGGTAGCCAGATTTGATGGAAAGCAGATACAGATTTCCTTTGTACCTGTTCCAGAAAGGCGGTGATTCACTTGGTATATAAAATAAGAATCAGGCGGCAGGAGAGTCAGAAATCAGACAGTTATTGGCAGGAATTTGAGTTTGACGGAAGCAAAAACAGCTCTGTTGCCAATGTTCTAAAGGAATTGAACAGTAGAACCCCTTTGAAAGATAATTCAGGGAATATAGTTACTCCCATCAGCTGGGAATGTAGCTGTATGGTGCGAAAATGTGGGGCTTGCGCCATGCTGATTAACGAACGTCCGAGGCTGGCATGCTCTACATTTCTACATACGTTAAAAGGTTCTACAATCACCTTGGAACCTTTAAGCAAATTTCCGCTTGTAAGAGATTTGATCGTTGACCGGTCAATTCTGTTTGAAAATTTGAAAAAACTGAACCTTTGGCTTGAAAGTGAAGCTTATATGAATCCGTGGACACATGAACCGAGATACCAGTCGGCACGCTGTCTGATGTGTGGCTGCTGCCTTGAAGTGTGTCCCAACTTCTCTGCAAATGGGACTTTCGCAGGCGCTGTTGCTGCAGTCAACGCATTTCGGATTCTGAATGAAGAACAGGAAAGCACTCATTTGAATGAGATTTCTGCTGAATATAAGAAGAAATATTTTGAGGGATGCGGGAAGTCGTTATCTTGTCATGATATTTGTCCGATTGGTCTGCCTGTGGAAGAACTGCTTGTAAGGTCGAATGCAGCGGCTGTTTGGGGCAAATAAAATGGATGATAAAAGCTATAATGAATGTATGAAGAGAATCAAAAACTTAAGACATGGATCACACCGGATCTTGCGACGGAGTATCTCGCAGGAGCCGTGCTTCTCGGAGCAGCTCCATGTACCGCTATGGTATTTGTCTGGAGTACGCTGACAAAGGGAAATCCGGCTTATACAGTAGTTCAGGTGGCATCAAATGACATTATTATATTATTTGCATTTGTACCGATTGTGAAATTTCTGCTTGGTGTTTCTAATGTTAGTGTTCCGTTTCAGACGTTATTTATGAGTGTGGTTCTATTTGTAGTAATACCACTTGCAGCCGGAATCATAACAAGGCTGCTGGTAGTCAGAAAGAAAGGTACGGAATACTTTGAGCAGACTTTTCTGCATAAATTTGATTCCGCAACAACAGTGGGACTTTTGCTCACGCTGATACTGATTTTTATGTTTCAGGGCGAGGTGGTGCTGGACAATCCACTGCACATTATATTGATTGCAGTTCCGCTGATCATTCAGACATTCTTTATATTCTTTCTGGCATTTGGAGTATGCAGAATTATCAGACTTCCGTATGATATTGCAGCCCCGGCTGGAATGATTGGTGCATCGAATTTCTTTGAGCTAGCTGTTGCAGTCGCTGTAGCTTTATTTGGTACATCAAGTCCAGCGGCACTGGCAACTACAGTAGGTGTATTAACAGAAGTCCCGGTAATGCTTACTCTTGTGAAGATTGCAAACAAATTAAAGGAGAAGTTCAAGTATGAATAAGAAAAAAGTTGCTTTTATATGCGTTCATAATTCATGCAGAAGCCAGATTGCAGAAGCTTTGGGAAAACATCTGGCTTCGGATGTATTTGAAAGTTATTCGGCAGGGACAGAAACAAAACTACAGATTAATCAGGATGCAGTCCGGATTATGAAAGAATTGTATGGAATTGATATGGAAGCAGAAGGACAATATAGTAAGCTGATTGATGAGATACCAGTACCGGATATTGCAATTTCAATGGGTTGTAATGTGGGATGTCCGTTTATCGAAAGACCGTTTGATGATAATTGGGGACTTGAAGATCCAACCGGAAAGAGTGACGAAGAGTTTAAGAAGGTTATTGATGAGATAAGGATGCAAATTTTTATATTGAAACAACGATTGGATGAATTTGAAGAAAACTAAAGAAGTTGAGAAATTGCAGTTTGTCGAACGGATGAGATACAAAAAAACATATAAGAATAATCAACAAGGCAGGTGGTTTTATAACAAGACTGTCTGCCTTCTTTTATGCCAGCAGAGGCTATTTCAAAGGGGCATCCAAAAGACATACAATATATAGGCTCAAATGGCGAAAGTGCCCATTTGGGCCTATTATTGCATGAATTCATATGTTACATCCAGAGCAAGATCCACCCGTGTATTACAGTATTGTCATTTTGACAATTTTGTATTACTTACGAGTAGCAGACTTGATGGGGATTACGTCCCCATACCCACGTGAAAATATAATTGCAGGCAATTACATTTTAGCAGATACGCAAGCGTTTCTGAGTAAGTGTCACAGACAACAAAATAAGGAAATTTTGATAAGGCATTCACCTGGAATAGGTGAGTGTTTTTTGTTTTCAAATATTCAATTAACCGAAAAAATTAAAAAAATTTCATCAGGGGGCTGTAAAAATGCCTCTCAGCGTTTCGTATTAATGAAAGGGTATTTAGGCGGGAAAAATAAAAAACTTTCCTCAAGAGCCTGTATTTATGCCCTTCATCTTTTGAATATATGTAAGGACATTTTTGAGCCGGCATAAAAATGATTTTTACAATAATTAGAAACAGAAATGAGGCGAGAAAAGAATCAAATATGAATACATGAAGGAGTCAGAGCAGATGCTTCAGTACTTCCAGTTTCCGAAGTTTTTATTAAAGCTGCGAATTTCTCAAACTGCAAAATTCCTTTATATGATTTTGTATGACCGGGCACGGATATCGAGAAAGAATAGCTGGATAGACAAGTATGGAAATGTGGCACCTAGTAAAGTAACTGAGAAATATAAAAGTAATAAATATCATGAAGTAAATTATTGCTATGGGGAAGGAGAGAGTTTGTGATGAGAGAAGAAGATACTGTATGTGTAGGCAGTGATGGCTTGAAATACTGCAAAGTCTGTGGGGAAGCGAAAGAAGCATTTTTCCCCAAGGGTGGATTTATGGGAATGAAGAAACATTCCAGGCAATGTGCCTGTGACAGAAAAGTATATGAAGAAGAACAAAAATATTTTAAAGACAAAGAGCACCGGGAATTAGTCAGCAGAAATACAAGTATCTGTTTTGACGAGAGCAGAATGGAAGAGTGGACATTTGAGAATGCAGATATGTCAGATACGGTAATGCATAGAGCAAAAAAATATGTTGATAACTGGGAGGAAATGAAAAGAAATCATATAGGCTGTTTGTTCTGGGGACCGGTTGGTACCGGGAAAAGTTTTATTGCGGGGTGCATTGCCAATGAACTTCTTAAGCAAGAAGTAATGGTAAAGATGACAAATTTCAATACCATTATTGATGATATATTTCCACTGGCAGACAAAACGGAATATATCAATGCATTGGCGTCTTATCAGCTTTTGATTATTGATGATCTTGGAGTGGAACGAAATTCAGAATATGCGTTAGGAATTATTTTTAGCGTCATAGATCGAAGAATCCGTTCAGGACGACCTTTGATCATTACGACCAATCTTCCGCTGAAAGAAATAAAAAACGAGACCATGTTAGATAAAAGACGTATCTATGACCGTATTTTAGAAATGTGTACGCCTATGTATGTTGGAGGCACAAGTAAGAGAGAAGTGATTGCAAGTATGAAAATGGAGAAAGCGAAAACGTTGTTGAATACAAACAGAGGGGAGGAGGACTGCGAATGAATCATACAGAAAAAACAATACCTGTTTGGGAGAAATATTCTTTAAATGTATCCGAAGCAGCAGAATATTACGGAATTGGAGAAAAGAGATTGAGACAAATCGCAGGTGAAAATGAGGGAGCGGATTTCATTTTGGAAGTAGGTTCTCATATTCGATTCAAAAGGAAATTGTTTGAAGATTATCTGGATACAGCCAGCACAGTTTAAGTGACAGAATAGAAGAAATAGTAATGAAAATAATGTTCATTTTATCTTAGCGAAGGAAAGGTCTTGTGGTATAATGAATAAACCGAGACGGTCTTCCAAGTTAAATGAACATTTGATGAAGGAGACTAAAATATTATGAGTGAAAAAAGGAGAGATCATAGAGGACGTATATTACACAATGGAGAAATACAGTTATCTGATGGCAGATATCGATTTAAGTATGTCGATGAGATGGGAAAGGAGCGCTGCGTATATAGCTGGCGCTTAGACCATAACGATGCAACTCCGAAAGGAAAGCGCCGTACTTTGTCGCTTCGGGAGATGGAGAAGAAAATCCAGGCGGACCATTTTGAGCAGATTGCAACAAATGGCGGAAATATGACGGTACTGGAACTGGTTGAAAAATATACATCAACAAAAACCGGTGTCAGACCTACTACAGTTGCAGGATACGGAACAGTTAGCAATTTATTGAAGAAAGATCCATTTGGAAAAAGAAGGATTGATACGGTTCGGATTTCG
Organism: Blautia wexlerae DSM 19850; assembly: GCF_025148125.1. Lineage (NCBI taxonomy): Bacteria > Bacillati > Bacillota > Clostridia > Lachnospirales > Lachnospiraceae > Blautia > Blautia wexlerae. The sequence continues at coordinate 2,789,467 of NZ_CP102267.1, read as the reverse complement.
GATGCAAAATGTTGGCTGATACATCTTCAGCAGGTAGAAAAGAAAAGTTATAGTTCCATCCATTCAATCCGAGGAGTTCTTCGTCCGGCATTTCAGTTGGCAGTGGATGATGACCTGATCAGGAAAAATTCATTTCAGTTTCAGCTAATGGAAGTGGTTGTGAATGACAGTGTGACAAGAGAGGCAATCAGCAGGGCTGAGGAACGAAAGTTCCTGCGGTTTGTGAAGGAGGATCCTCATTTTTGCAGGTATTATGAGGGGATTTACATATTATTTAAAACCGGCCTTCGCATCTCGGAATTTTGTGGTTTGACCATTTCTGACATTGATTTTAAGGAGCATACGATCAACATCGATCATCAATTGCAGAAAAAATCAAAAATCGGATATTATATTCAAGAGACTAAAACAACCAGCGGAACGAGAAAGATACCTATGACTGCAGATGTAGAGGAATGCTTTCGGAAAATAATAGAAAAACGAAACCCACCCAAAGCAGAACCTATGGTAGATGGAAAAAGTGGATTCTTATACTTTGATAAAAATGAAAGTATCTGTTATTCCCTGCACTGGGAGCATTATTTCCAACACATCATTCAGAAGTATAATAATACTTACAAAGTACAGATGCCTGTCATTACACCGCATGTATGCCGACACACCTATTGCTCAAATATGGCAAAATCCGGAATGAATCCAAAAGCATTGCAATATTTGATGGGCCACTCAGATATCAGCGTAACGCTGAATACATATACGCATGTAAATCTTGAGGATGCCAGGGAAGAAGTTGCCCGGATTCAGGTTGTGTAATTACGATTTTTAATTGAAAATAGCAAGGTGTAAAATGGAAAAACATACACCTTATTTTACACCTTTTGCTGACGATATTATGCGAAAATAAACCAGGTTATGCCAGAAAGCAAAAATTTACAAAGGCTTACAAAGCCCGAAAAACCAAGAAAAACTAAGAAATGCGAGGTTATGCAACAATGATAAAAGTACTATTTATCTGCCACGGCAGGATTTACTGTTCGTGAGAAAAAGTCTTAAATCGTCTTAAATACTTCTATAAATAGCATTTCTTGTGTTCAATTCTCGATTTTACCAATGATTTACCAATATTTCTGGAGAGTCAGACTTGCAGAAACAACAAACCAGAATGAGGAGATTAAAAATATGAGCGGATTAAAGAAACACATTTATGAAGAGAAAAACGGACTGCATTACACTCTGAATGGAGATTATTATTTACCAGATTTGAAATTGCCGGAGGAACACCGCCCTATCGGAAAGTACGGACGGATGCACCGGGAATATTTAAGAGAAGTCCACCCAGCCAGATTGAATACATTGACCCTGACAGGGGAATTATGGACATATCTTGCAGATCTGAACGAACAGGCACAGAAGCGATTAGATACAATCATAGAGCAGATGAAAGCTGCTGAGGGGGTCACAGAAGAATTAAAGAGTATCTGTCAGATGGAATGGGTGCAGCGTTGCAATAACATTCACAATCGGGCAGAAGAAATTGTTTTGCATGAGATGATTTATTCATAACGGTATGGTAGAATGATTATGATAAATCGGAGTTGTGCGCCCAGATAAGGGCGAGTAGTCTAGCAGGTGGAATGCCTGTCTGGTAAGGCCTAACCAACCGCCAGTAGCGAGTCTTGGGTGACTGTCAGTAATGGTAGTTGCTAAGCGTAGACAGCGAGAAAATAGAGAGTGTGATTGAGCCTCGAAATTTTGACATTTAGAAGGCTGACGTTCTAATTTCGACGGAAAGCAATACAAATCAATTCGCATTGGTGAGAAATGGTTTGCTTCTGCGGGGTCAAAGAGCACTTTATGTTTTACATTGTGATTATTCAGTCAACTGGGGAGAGCCTATTGTTTCTTGCCATTGCAAGTATGGCAAACAACTGCAAAACAGGAGAATGTCAAAAGAACAGTAGGCAGTCGGATAGCTTCATAGTACTGAAGAAGTTGGGTAATGCCAACGGAGGAAAGGGAGCTACATAATAATGGTCTTTCTGAGGACACATCAACCGTACTCAGGGACGGAGGTATTGATGGAAACGAAATTAGAAAGAATAGCAGAAATATCGGCAAATTCGCCGGGACCAGAGTTCACATCGTTGTATCATCTAATCAATAAAGAAATGCTTTTGCAATGTCACAAAGAATTAGACGGAAACAAAGCAGTCGGTGTTGATGAGATTACTAAGAAAGAGTACGGGAGAAATCTGGAGCAAAACTTAGATGACTTGGTAGAAAGACTGAAAAGAAAATCATACAAACCACAGCCATCAATTAGGGTATATATCCCTAAAAGCAATGGAAAACTTCGACCATTAGGAATTGCATGCTATGAGGACAAAATAGTCCAATTAGCATTAAAGAAGATATTGGAAGCTATCTATGAACCGAGATTTCTGAACTGCATGTACGGATTCAGACCAAATCGAGGATGTCATAACGCAATAAAAGAACTGTGTAAGAGATTAAACAACACGAAAATCTGCTATATTGTGGATACTGACATCAAAGGATTCTTCGACCATATGAAGCATGAATGGATTATCAAGTTTCTCAAACTTTATATTAAAGACCCCAACATAATTGGTCTTGTCAAGAAGTATCTTAAAGTGGGAGTGCTGGATAATGGTGAACTTATGGCGAATGAAGAAGGTTCAGCTCAAGGCAATATCATAAGTCCAATCCTAGCAAACATATATATGCACAATGTATTGACACTATGGTATAAGTTTATTATTACCAAAGAATGCAAGGGAGATAACTTTCTAATTGTATATGCAGATGATTTTGTTGCAGGATTTCAATATAAATGGGAAGCAGAGAATTACTACAAGCTTCTTAAAGAACGAATGGAAAAGTTCGGTTTGCAATTAGAAGACAGTAAAAGTCGTCTCTTACAAAGCGGTGCTTATATTGCAAGGGCAAAGCAAAAGAGCGGTGAGTGTATCAGATTACAAACATTTGATTTTCTGGGATTCACATTCTATTGTGGGCGTTCACGCAAAGGCATGCCATATATAATGCCAAAGACAAGCTCTAAGAAATTCAGACAGAAAATTCGAGACATCAAGGTATGGTTATATGCGAATAGAGACCAACCGCTAAAGAAACTAATGGGTATGCTAAATCTGAAACTAATAGGCCATTATAGGTACTATGGCATAAGTTTTAATGGCAGAATGATTTCAAACTACAAACAACAAGTGAGAGAACTTCTGTTTAAGGTGCTGAATAGACGAAGTGACAGAAAGAGTTATACAAGAGAAGGATTCATTGAAATGCTGAAATATTATCCATTGGCAATGCCAAAGATTTATGTCAGCTTGTTTTGAGACTGTAAATATTATTATGAAGAGCCGTATGCGGGAAAGCCGCACGTACGGTTCTGTGAGGGGCTTACATTGTGAGGTGTAAGTCTACTCGACTGACGAGGTAAAAGAATATGAATGGAAAACATCTATTTCTTACATCTGCAGGGTTGACCGATAAGATGAAAGAGAAATTCTTTGATATTATTGGAAAGTGTCCGAAGGATGTGAAAGTGCTTTATATTCCAACAGCTGGCATTGAAACAGATGGTGCAAGAGAGTCGCTTGCAATATGTTTTCATGAACTCTTTCTAATGGGAATTCAGTACGAAAATATATTAGTGTACAATCTGGAATTAATTCTTTCAAAAGACTATCAAAGAACCTATTCTTCGTATGTTACAACCCCGTTTATGCTTACAAGGCTATTAACTTTTGAAGAATTAAACCAATTTGATGCTGTTTTTGTCAGTGGTGGTGATGTATCTGTGCTTTGTCGTGAAATGTCTAGAACTGGTTTTGATAGAATACTTAATAATGCAATTAAAAACGGACTTATATATGTCGGAATCAGTGCAGGAAGTATGTATGCGGCGGGAAATTTAACAGATGGATTACATATTATTGACAATCCTATTATCCCCCATTGGAATGGTTCTGAAACAACAGTATTACCGAACGGCAAAGAAGAGATTAAGCTTGCTGATGGAAAAGCTGTTTATGTAGAGGATAATTACATGAGTGTAATATGATGCACATGTAGGATTAGTCAAATTCCAATTTGCGAGGATGAACACTTATGAAAGAAAAAAGCAAAAGTGAAGTTTCAATAATAGGTGGTGCAGATGGCCCAACAAGTATTTTTATAGCTGGCAGAACACGGAAAAAGCCTCTAAAAGTAAGGATACGAAATATTATCTACAGATATAGACGTAAGATAGTAGAGAAGAAAGTGGTTGCAGATTCACATACTCTTGATGAATTGGTACAATATGCAATGAATACCTACAATCTAATTGAAACTAATTCAACTGAGAGAAAATATATTGAACAACAAAAAAACCTAAAGGAGAGTTTGATTTTACAGCATAAACCAGAAGTTTTAGGTGAAATGAAGGATATTCCAAAGCCGGATGTTTCTAATGAAGAATCTGTCAGAGAATATTTTTGTAAAATAAAGACTCGAAGCGAAATGATTGCCGAAATGCCAGATAATGTAATTCCTATGAACTTTCATCTATATGAAATAAGAATCGGTGATGATTCTCTTGAGATGGAGATAGATTATATTTGGAATATATTCGGTATATCTTATTCTGGAAACAAGAAAGTAATGAAACAGTTTGAGAAAATTTCAAAAGATTTGTATATCTATTATGGTGTTAGTGAAGATGATATTAAGAAAAAGACAGAAAGATATTTATCATTGGTAACGGCATTAAGTTCATAAATTCCAGCCTGTCTTTCTGAAATTTCAACTGAATAACCACAGCATAAACCGCTGCTACATGGAAGCTAACACAACCATGCAACAGCGGTTTTTTGTTACCGTTTTTTCCTCTGGCTGATAGGCGTTCCCATTTTCTTTGATTTTTTGAGAATCCGAATGAGCCAGCGGAATTCTTCTTCCGACAGATTTTTATAGTTGATACCGAGTTGCTTGCAATAAAGGATGACCAGCTTTTCATCCCGACTACCCTTGAAATTTTCGACCGCTTCCAGATTTTCTTTCAGTTCATCGGCAACGGTGGTCTGTGGGGCACTTTCACTATCTTTTTTGTGGGCTTCCCGAATATCCCGGATAATGAGGTTGAGATCATCCAGCACCATGTGGCTGAAATATTCATCATCGCTGATATGGGCGGCTTGTAGCACTTTCAAATGGGGGTCATCTTCGCCGGGGCGATACCGTTCAATGATTTCATGCCGGACAGTATCGACAAGGGCGTTGAGGTTTTGAATCTGCATGGTGGCAATCCCATCTACATAAATCTCAATATCCGCAAGAAACTTGATAAAATCCTTATGAGTGGCAAGCTCACAGAGCAGACGGTTGTTAATTCGACCGCTTTTCAAAAGTGCCACCATCTCATCGTTCAAATGAAGCCCTGTTAATGGTGTGTTGATCTGTTCCCGGTTCTCTGTCCGGCACAGCAGATAATCAACGGAAACCTCATAGAAGTCTGCCAGCGTGATAAGGTTGCCATGATTGATTTCCTTATAATCCTCTTTCTCATAACTTCCAAGAGCTGATTTGGAAATGCCCGTCAGCTCTGATAATTCTTCCAAATTTAAGCCTTTGTCCTTGCGGAGTTCCCAAAGACGTTCCTGTATGGTAGTTGCTCCTTTCATGGGCGCACGCTCCTTTCCAGCGGTTGTATTTCTGCCGCTTAACTGGATTATATCACACTTTCCGCAATCGTGGAAATTTCCGATTTTTACCCTTAATTCCTACTTTGTGGACATACGGCACAGGGCACAAAAATGTTCTATGATACAGGTAGTTCATCGATGGATTATTCCAATCGAATGACCAGCCTGTGTGGGATATGCTTCCCCGGCGATGTAGCGCCATGACTTTTGGCGGGGATATGGAGGAACCCTGACCAAAACGAGCGTACCAACGGGAGCGATACGCCGCTGTGAGATTCAGGGGAGGAACGACACCGGGGAGAACTGGCGAACTGACACCGAAATGATACCGAAACACGACAATCTGATAGGGAGATAGTCTACCCTATCGCTGATACTTCGGGAGATTTTAGGCGGCTCTATGGCTGTAATTTTGCCGAAAATCGCCCCGAAACCATACACTAAAACGGGAGGAAACACAATATGCCGAGAATGAGTAAAAAGAGGAAATATGAGCTTTCCTTTTACCTCAATGACCGGGGGCGTGTCACTTACAACGAATTATGCCGGAAATGCCAGCATGGGTGCAGGCAGAGCTTCCGGGCGGTTGTGATTGACTGCCCCCGTTATTTATCCAAACGAGCAAAGAAAAAGGAGGCACACACCGAATGAATTTTGAATTTATGACGATAGACACACCCTTGCCGCCCTGTATGCCATTTCCCAGAGCGTTGACAGGATTTCCAGTCAGCAGCACCGCAAAGGTCATGTACTGCCGGATGCTGGATGCTATGCTATCCAAAGGACAGGAGGACGAGAACGGAATCCTGTTTGTCTGCTTCCCTGTCACAGCCATTGCCGCAGTCCTGTCCCGCAGCCCCATGACGGTCAAGCGTTCTTTGAATGAACTGGAAACCGCCGGACTTATCATGCGGGTGTGTCAGGGCGTTGGAGAACCAAACAGGATTTATGTGTTGATACCGGGAAAGGAGGACGCTGCCCTTGCCTGATACCTCAAAGCTGGAAAAGCTCAACCGGGAGCTGGAGAAAAGCGAAAAGAAACTGCGAAAAGCCATCAATGATGAAAAGGTATTGCAGCACCAGTTGAAGCAGCTTACCCGAAAGGAACGGACGCACCGGCTCTGCACTCGTGGCGGTATGCTGGAAAGTTTTCTGCAAGAGCCGGAACGCCTGACAGATGATGATGTAATGCTGTTGTTGAAACTCATTTTTCACAGGAAGGACACGCAGGAACTATTGAAAACAATGCTGGAACGGGAGAAGCCGGAAACCCCTTAGTTTACTAAGGGCGCAATTATACACCGCCCAGAGGTTGGTGCATTGCGTTCTCCGAAGGCTCCTCGCCGGAGGGCTGTGATTTTTAGCAGTCATGGTCTGCTCCAAATCAAACAGGGGACGCTACGCTTCCCCTGCGCTGGCTGCCGCCAGCTACCCTTTTGTGGACTTGCCATCTGGGGACACCTTGCGTTGCAAGCTGTTCCCAGCCGACAAGTAAAATATGGCTTGACTTAAAATTTTTATTCAGTTACCCTTAGATAAGAGTTACCGGTAGCTCTTTATCTAATCAATAAGGAGCGTGTAAAAATGTATCATGCACATTTTAGGGGAACACACTACGAAGCTGGTTTTCGGTGGGGTTCCTTACTGTTAAAACACAAAAATATAATTTTAGAGAACATACCATTTGAAATCACGCAGGAACGGATTGACTATGCTTTGTCCTGCCTTCCGATTTATGAAAAGTATTACCATGAGATTGTAGAAGAAATTCAAGGTCTGGCAGATGGACAACAATGTGATGTCCGTATTTTGCAAGCTGTATTATTTAGTATGTACTCTATGCCTCCATCTTGTAATTGCTCTTGTTTTGCTTTTACAACGGAACAGGAAATTCTTCTGGGACGAAACAGTGATTTTCTGACAGAAATTGAAAGGCTAAATCAGAATGTAGTTTATAAATTGACGGATGGAGTTTATTCTTTCACAGGAAATACAACTGCTTTTATTGAGATTGAAGATGGTGTTAATGAACATGGTTTAGCTGTTGGTTTAACATCCGTCTATCCTAACCAATGCAAACCGGGATTTAACGCAGGTATGATTGTCAGATACCTGTTGGAGAAATGTAGAAATGTGTCGGAAGCTGTCTCCTGTTTATATCAATTACCGATTGCTTCAGCACAAACTTTAACCTTAGCTGATACAATGGGGGCGATAGCTGTTATAGAATGTAATGCGGAACAGATAAAAATAGAAAAAACATTGAATAGCAATATTGCTTTTGTCTGTGCAACGAACACTTTCCATCTGCCAGGAATGGTAGGCTATAACAACGATAAGATTGATAATTGGTTTGCAGAAGAACGGTATCAAACATTGTATTCAGCTTTTAGCGAAAAAAATGGAGGTTTCAATTTTCCATTTGCAGAAAAACTGTTGTCTGGAGATTATGGTTTCCTCTGTCAGTATGACAGAAGTACAGGTAAAGATACTGTCTGGTCAGTTATTTATGATATGAAACGACACAAAATTTATCGAAGTGAAGGGAATCCCAGACGACACAAATTCAAAGAAGATATTCGTTTTCAGTTTTGATTTTTCAAATTGATGTATTTCTACAACTAAATACCCGCCGCCCATACAGCGGCACACCGAGCAGGAAATCTGAAAAAGGTCTCCTGCTTTTTTTCTGCCCAAAATGAGGTGGTAAAACGCCACCCCATCCACCAATTACCGAAAGGAGGGACACGAAATGCCCTGTCCACACAACGAAATCACGATTGTTCAGCGCAGCCAGCGGCAGTCTGCGGTTGCCGCCGCTGCTTACCAAAGCGGCGAAAAGCTGTTCTGTGAATACGACCAGCAAGTAAAGCACTACCCGGAAAAGCGTGGTATCGTCCACAATGAAATCCTGCTCCCGGCAAACGCCCCACGGTCGTATGCAGACCGCAATACCTTATGGAACGCCGCCGAAGTGGTGGAAAAGCAATGGAACTCCCAGCTTGCAAGGAGGTGGGTGCTTACCATCCCAAGAGAGATACCACCCGACCAGTACGCTGTCCTTGTCAGGGAGTTTTGTGAACAGCAGTTTGTTTCAAAAGGCATGATTGCTGACTTTGCCATCCATGACCCCCATCCGCCGGGACACAATCCCCACGCCCATGTCCTGCTGACTATGAGGGCAATGGACGAACAAGGGAAATGGCTTCCCAAGAGCCGCAAGGTTTATGACCTTGACGAGAATGGGGAACGGATAAAGCTGCCGTCCGGCAGGTGGAAAAGCCATAAAGAAGATACGGTTGACTGGAACGACCAGAAGTATTGTGAAATTTGGCGGCATGAATGGGAGGTCATCCAGAACCGCTATCTGGAAGCCAATGACCGCCCGGAGCGTGTGGACTTGCGTTCCTATGCCAGACAGGGGCTTGATGTTGTCCCTACTGTCCATGAGGGTGCTGCTGTCCGGCAGATGGAAAAGCGTGGTATCCAGACGAATATCGGCAACCTGAACCGGGAAATCAGAGCCGCCAACAGTATGATGAAGTCCATCCGGCAGCTTATCCAAAACCTCAAAGGCTGGATTACCGAGCTGGGAGAAAAACGGAAAGAACTGCTTGTACAAAAGGCGGCGGAGGAAGCAACACTTCTTCCCAATCTGCTGATGAAGTATATGGAGATACGAAAGGAAGAAAGGAAGGACTGGACAAGGGCTGGACAGAACCGGGGGACTTCACAGGACTTAAAGGCAGTCAGCGAAGCCCTGTCCTATCTCCGGCAAAAGGGGCTTTCCACTGTGGAGGACTTAGAAGCATTTCTGGAATCTTCCGGGAAATCAGCCGCAGATTACCGCAATCAGATGAAGCCAAAGGAAGCCCGAAGCAAAGTGATTGACGGGATTCTTGCCAGCCGGACAGACTGCAAGGAATGTAAGCCTGTCTATGAGAAGTACCAGAAGATATTTTTTAAGAAAACAAAGGAGAAATTCAAACAGGAACACCCGGAGGTTGCCCGATATGCGAAAGCCGCCGCCTACCTTGCCAAGCACCCAGACGATAAGGACAGTACCCAAAAGGAACTGCAAGAGGAGCAGGAAAAACTTCTGGAAGAAATCGCAGAGCTGAAAGTACCGCTGACCGAGGTACAGGAGGATTTGAAGAAGCTGCGGGACATCCGCTACTGGGTACGGAAAGCCACACCCGGCACAGAGGAAAGCAAAGAGCCGCCCAAGAAGCAGCCCATCAAAGAAGTCTTGCTGGATAAGGCAGACGAGAAAAAAGCACAAAGAACTGCCCCGGCGCAGACAAAACACAAACAACAGGATATGGAACTTTAACAGGCACTTGCCATTTTCAATCAGAGAATGTCAGGTGCTTTTTTGTTTTCAAGGAGGGATAGATTTGAATGTATTTGAAGCTGTGAAGCAGTCCGTCACAACAAGACAGGCTGCGGAGCATTATGGAATCCATGTAGGTCGGAACGGGATGGCTTGCTGCCCGTTCCATCACGATAAAACCCCAAGTATGAAGCTGGATCGGCGTTACCACTGCTTCGGCTGCGGTGCTGATGGGGATGTGATTGATTTTACCGCCGCCCTGTATGGGCTGGGAAAGAAAGAAGCCGCCGTACAACTGGCACAGGACTTCGGGCTTTCCTATGAGGACTGGAAACCGCCGGGAAAGGCAAAAAAACCAAAGCCCCGGCAGAAATCCCCGGAGGAACAGTTTCAGGAAGCAAAGAGCCGCTGCTTCCGTATTCTTGCCGACTATCTCCACCTGCTCCGGGCATGGAGAAAGGAATATGCCCCGCACTCCCCGGAGGAATCCTTTCATCCCCGGTTTGTGGAAGCCTTACAGAAGCAAGACCAAGTGGAATATCTGCTGGATGTGCTGCTCTTTGGGGAAACGGAGGAAAAAGCGGCTTTGATTACGGACTACGGAAAGGATGTGATACAGCTTGAACAGCGAATGGCAGAGCTTGCAGCCGCAGACGCAGCAAGAACTAAAAAACACCATGAACGCCATGCAGCCACCCCAGAGCATTGAGGAAATCAAGGCGGGACTGGAAACTACCGAGAAAGGCGGTGTCCGTCAGAGCATACGGAACTGCCTGACCGTATTCCAGCGTGACCCGCTGCTTTCCGGGGCTATCGCATACAACATCCTGACCGACCGCAAGGACATCATAAAGCCCATCGGCTTCCATAGGGAAAGCACCGCCCTGAACGATACGGACATGAAGTATCTGCTTCTTTATCTGGAAGAAACCTATGGGCTTACCAATGAGAAAAAGATTGATAATGCCATCGGGATTGTGGCGAATGAAAACAAGTACCATCCCATCCGGGACTATCTCAATACCCTTGTGTGGGACGGGACAGAACGAATCCGTTTCTGCCTACGACACTTTCTGGGGGCTGACGCAGACGATTACACCTATGAAGCGTTGAAGCTGTTCCTGCTGGGTGCAATCTCACGAGCCTTTCAGCCGGGGTGCAAATTTGAAATCATGCTCTGTCTGGTAGGCGGTCAGGGGGCTGGCAAGTCCACTTTCTTCCGTCTGCTGGCAGTCCGGGACGAGTGGTTCTCCGATGATTTGCGGAAGCTGGACGATGACAATGTGTACCGTAAGCTGCAAGGTCACTGGATTATCGAAATGTCGGAAATGATGGCAACCGCCAACGCCAAGAGCATTGAGGAAATCAAGTCATTTTTAAGCCGGCAGAAAGAGGTTTACAAGATACCCTATGAAACCCACCCGGCAGACCGCCCCCGTCAGTGCGTGTTTGGCGGCACTTCCAATGCCCTTGACTTCCTGCCCCTTGACTGTTCCGGCAACCGCCGCTTTATCCCCGTCATGGTGTACCCGGAGCAAGCCGAGGTTCACATTTTGGAGGACGAAGCTGCTTCCAGAGCCTATATCGGGCAGATGTGGGCGGAAGCGATGGAGATTTACCGAAGCGGCAGATTCAAGCTGGCTTTCAGCCCCGCCATGCAGCGGTATCTCAAAGAACACCAGCGGGATTTTATGCCGGAGGACACCAAAGCCGGAATGATACAGGCGTATCTTGATAAGTACACCGGGAGTATGGTCTGTTCCAAGAAGCTCTACAAGGAAGCCTTGAACCATGCCTTTGACGAACCGAAGCAATGGGAAATCCGGGAAATCAACGAGATTATGAATCAGAGCATTACCGGCTGGCGGTACTTCCCGAACCCAAGAATGTTTTCCGAATATGGCAGACAAAAGGGCTGGGAGCGTGAAAACCCGGCAACGGACTCCGGCAACCCGTCTGAAAAAACGATGGACGGTTTTGTGGAGGTCGCAGAACAGATGGAGCTTCCATTCTGAAAAGGACAGCCCGTTGCACCCCCTGTTGCTATCCCGTTGCCGAGCCGGTTGCCGGGGGAAATCCCATAACTGCGGGCTTTTCTCCCTTATAACAACCAAAACAACAGAAAAATAAAAGAAAAATATAAATAGTAACTATCGCCAGATTGAGATTGTTTGCAAGGTCTTTTGAAGCCCGTTGCCGGACTTCGTTGCCGACACCCTCTGTCTGGCTGTTTTCATGTATGGAGGATAACTGCCTATGGCAAATAATAAGATGAATATTGAAGGAAAAAATTACTCGGATATTCCGGTGTGGCGTAGATATACGCTTACCATTGAGGAAGCAGCCAGATATTATCATATCGGCGAAGGAAAATTGAGAACGCTTATTGACACACATCCCAATGAGGATTTTTATGTGATGAACGGCAATCGTGCCCTCATTAAGCGTGAGAAATTTGAGAGGTATCTGGATCAGGCTACGGCTGTGTAAACAGAGCTGACAGATTTACCAATTTCACATGATATAACTATGCGGAGAGCCGGATTTGTGCTATGATAAGAGTGCAAGTCTGGCTCTCTTTTTTTGAAAGGAGAGTTCACGATGAGTGAGAAAAGACGAGATAACCGTAATCGGATTTTGCGAGAGGGCGAGTACCAGCGTAAGGATGGGAGGTATCGGTTCCGCTATATTGATGAGGACGGAAAAGAGAAAAATGTATACAGTTGGCGTCTGGACAAGAATGACCCAATGCCAAAAGGGAAGAAGCGGGAGCCTTCCCTGCGTGAGAAAGAAAAACAGATTGAAGCGGATTTGTTTGACCGTATCGTAACCAACGGTGGCAACTATACTGTTTTGGAACTGGTAGAAAAGTACATTTCATTGAAAACAGGAGTTCGTCACAATACGGTTGCCGGATATAAAACGGTCATCAATATGCTGAAAAAAGAGAGTTTTGGGAATCTGCGAATTGATAAGGTGCGTTTGTCAGACGCCAAGGCATGGTTGATTAAGCTCCAACAAATTGATGGGCGGGGATACAGTTCCATTCATTCTATCCGGGGAGTCCTCAGACCAGCATTTCAGATGGCGGTAGACGATGATTTGCTTCGTAAAAATCCATTTGAATTTGAGCTTGCATCCGTCATTGTCAATGATTCTGTTACCAGAGAAGCGATTACCCGAAAGCAGCAGAGAGATTTGCTAAAGTTTATTCAGGAAGATAAGCATTTCAGCAGATACTATGATGCGATTTATATTCTTTTTCACACAGGGCTTCGTATTTCAGAGTTCTGTGGGCTGACGGTTTCAGAGATTGAGTTTGGAGAAATGCGTATTAAGGTAGACCATCAGTTACAGCGTACTGCACAGATGCAGTATGTAATTGAAGAACCAAAAACTGACAAAGGCATCCGCTATGTGCCAATGACGGAAGCTGTCGCAGCGTGTTTTCGCAGAATTATTGCCAACCGAAAGACACCGAAGGTTGAACCGATGGTGGAAGGATACGCTGGATTTTTATTTCTGGATAAAAACGATATGCCGATGGTTGCCCTTCACTGGGAAAAGTATCTGGAGCATATCATTCAGAAATACAACAGGATTTAACGTATCCAAATGCCGAAAGTTACCCCTCATGTATGCAGGCACACCTTTTGCTCTAATATGGCAAAATCCGGTATGAATCCGAAAACCTTGCAGTATATCATGGGTCACGCAGACATCAGTGTAACATTGAACACTTACACCCATGTGAATTTTGATGATGCAAAGGAAGAAGTATATCGGATAGCGAATAGTTAAAAAAGCCCGTTGGTAAGGACGCTTGCTTTACCAATGGATTTACCAAGATTGCAGGGAAAAACATAAGAAAATACGAGAAGACTTGAGAAGATACCTTGAAAAGAAAGGAAAACTCAAAAGTCGGAAAACCCTGAAAAATCAAGCGCTTGAGAAGAAATACAAGACTTAAATGGAGATATAAGAAGATGATAAAAGTATTATTCATCTGCCACGGCAGTACACTAATCGAGCGCGGAAACCCTTGATATTCCTTGACTTTTTGAAGCTGACAGAGAAAATTTACTACTTATTTACTACTTACTAAAATTGTTGATTGCCTTGCCACGATATAAATAAAATTGAACATTATTCGCATAAGCGACGTTACTTTATCCCAACAGGGAAACAAGGAACGCCGCTATTTTTTTACCCTCATGTTACGCAGTAAGGGCAAATAAAGCCTTGATTTATGCGGCTCTTAGAGCGCGAAAATGAGAAAGACAAGGGTTGATACCTTTTCCCTCAAAACCGCGTTTCTACTGCGTAACAAATCCAACCAAAGGAGTGATGAAGCTATGGCAGTTTTCCGCGTGGAAAAGAACAAAGGTTATACGGTTATGAGCAACCACCATTTACGCAACAAGGAACTTTCCCTAAAGGCAAAGGGCTTGTTATCGCAAATGCTTTCACTTCCCGAAGATTGGGACTATACCCTTGCAGGGCTGTCCCTTATCAACCGGGAAAGTATCGACGCTATCCGCACCGCTGTATGGGAGCTTGAAAAAGCCGGATATATCACAAGGCGGCAGGGGCGCGACGAGAAAGGTAAAATGACCGCTATCGAGTACACCATTTACGAACAGCCACAGCCCCCAGCATTGGATTGTCCGGTATTGGAAAATCCAACAACGGATAAGCCGATATTGGAAAATCCGACACCGGATAACCCGACGTCGGAAAATCCAACGCAATTAAATAAAGAGATACAAAAGACTAACTTACCAAACAAAGAAAAATTAAATACAGATGTATCAAGTACCCATTCCATTCCTTTCCATTCCCTAAATCCCTCTCCCTTAGAGGACGCGGCACAGCCGCCGGAACGGAAGCGAAAGGAAGCGACAGACGCATATCGCGTGTATGAGGAAATCATCAAGGACAATATCGAGTACGATTATCTGATACAGGACAGACACCTTGACCGGGACAGGATAGAGGAAATCCTTGCCCTTATCCTTGAAACCGTCTGCACCAAACGAAGAACAATCCGTATCGCAGGGGACGACCACCCGGCAGAGCTTGTAAAAGCAAAGTTTATGAAGCTGAACGGCGAACATATCCGCTTTGTACTGGACTGTATGCAGGAAAACACCACCAAAATCCGCAACATCAAGCAGTACATGAAAGCTGCCCTTTTCAATGCCCCGTCTACGATTGGCAGCTATTACACGTCCCTTGTATCTCACGATATGTACGGCGGGCGCATTATCCAGTCGGCAAGAAGCAAGGGCATACCCGACTACACCTGCAACGAGGACGAAAGCCTGTAAACCAACCCAAAGGAGGATTTTATGATGACACAGAAAACAGGAGCTTTGATTTTTGACGAAACCGCTGACCGCTACGACATTCGCTTTGACGTAAACGACTATTACGGGGGCTTACATTGCGGCGACTGCATGGAGGTTTTTGTGCGGGGCAAATGGAAACCGACCCGTATGGAGTACGGGGACAACTGGTATCTTGTGGGTATTCGAGCGGCAGACCTTTCCGGGCTGCGGGTGCGGATTTAACAGGGCGGCGTGAAAACGGACGCTCTTTTTTCATGCCCGCCCCATTTTACGGCGGCGGGCATACCACCATAGAACACGAAAGGAGGAACCCCATTGCAGGAGGAAACCAACGAAAAGACCATAGCCCTCTACATCAAGACCGGGAAGCTGACCGCACAGCAGCTCCAAAAGGCTATGAAAGCCCTGCTTGCACAGATGAAAAAGCAGCATGACAAACAGAAAATCCCGCATGGCAAGCAGACCCTAAAGCAGCTTATGAAGCAGAACGCGGGCGTTTCCAACATTGAAATCACAAAGGACAATATCAAAGCCTTTGAGAGTACGGCGAAGAAATACGGGATTGACTTTGCCCTAAAGAAAGACAGCACTGAAACCCCGCCCCGCTATCTTGTGTTCTTTAAGGGACGGGACGCGGACGCACTGACCGCAGCTTTCAAGGAGTTTTCCGCAAAGAAGCTGACGCAGGAACAAAAGCCCTCTATCCGTAAGCTGATTGTTTCCCTCAAAGAAAAGGCGGCGGCTCTAAACGCACAGCGGGAGAAAGTCAAAAACAAAGATAGGGGGATTGCAAGATGAACGCTATCAACTGGAAAAAATTGCTACTTCCCAACATTCCCTATCTGCTCTTTGTGTATCTCTTTGATAAAGTCGGGCAGGCGGTACGCCTTACGCCGGGGGCTGACCTGTCCGGCAAGGTACTGTCGCTTGGGGAAGGCTTTTCTATGGCTTTTGCAAATCCACTTCCGAGCCTTGCCCCTATGGATTTACTGATAGGGATTTTCGGCGCGGTGTTTATCCGGCTGATTGTCTATGTCAAAGGCAAGAACGCGAAGAAATACCGCAAAGGTGTGGAATACGGCTCTGCCCGTTGGGGAACTGCCGAAGATATAAAGCCTTACACCGACCCGGTATTTCAAAATAACGTGCTGCTGACACAGACGGAACGGCTTACCATGAACAGCCGCCCGAAGCAGCCGAAGTATGCAAGGAATAAAAATATCCTTGTTATCGGGGGAAGCGGCAGCGGCAAGACGAGATTTTTTGTGAAGCCGAATTTAATGCAAATGCACTCAAGCTATGTTGTAACCGACCCGAAAGGTACGGTTTTAGTCGAGTGCGGGAAGCTCTTACAGCGGGGCGGCTACCGGATAAAGGTGCTGAACACGATTAACTTCAAAAAAAGTATGAAATACAATCCCTTTGCCTATCTCCGCAGCGAGAAAGACATTTTGAAACTGGTAAATACCTTGATTGCCAACACCAAAGGGGACGGGGAAAAAGCCGGGGAGGATTTTTGGGTAAAATCGGAACGGCTCTTTTACTGCGCCCTTATCGGCTACATTTGGTACGAAGCCCCGGAGGAAGAAAAGAACTTCACGACGCTACTTGAAATGATAAACGCCAGTGAAGCCCGCGAGGACGACCCGGAATTTCAGTCCCCCGTTGACCTCATGTTTGAACGGTTGGAGGAAAAAGACCCGGAACACTTTGCTGTCCGGCAGTATAAGAAATTCCTGCTGTCTGCGGGAAAGACAAGAAGCTCTATCCTCATTTCCTGCGGCGCGCGGCTTGCCCCTTTTGACATTAAAGAGCTGCGCGACCTTATGGAAACCGACGAAATGGAGCTTGACACCATAGGCGACCGCAAAACCGCCCTGTTTGTCATTATCAGCGACACCGACGACACTTTTAACTTTGTGGTATCAATCCTTTACACGCAGCTTTTCAATCTACTCTGCGACAAGGCAGATGATGAATACGGCGGCAGGCTGCCCGTCCATGTGCGTTGTCTGTTAGATGAATTTGCAAATATCGGGCAGATACCGAAGTTTGAAAAGCTCATAGCCACCATACGAAGCCGGGAAATCTCTGCTTCAATCATTCTGCAAAGCCAGTCGCAGCTAAAGGCAATATACAAAGATAACGCTGATACCATAGTCGGCAACTGCGACACCACCCTGTTCTTGGGCGGCAAGGAGAAAACCACCCTCAAAGAAATGTCGGAAATCTTGGGGAAAGAAACCATTGACAGCTTCAACACTTCCGAAAACCGGGGGCGGGAGGTATCGCATGGGCTGAACTATCAGAAGTTAGGAAAGCAGCTTATGACCGAAGATGAAATTGCAGTCATGGACGGCGGGAAATGTATTTTACAGCTACGAGGGGTGCGCCCGTTCTTCTCTGATAAGTACGACATTACAAAGCACCCCAACTATAAATATCTTTCTGACTATGACAAGAAAAATACTTTTGATATGGAGAAGCATTTAAGGCGCAGACCCGCCCTTGTAAAGCCGGACGAACCCTTTGACTACTACGAAATCAGCGAAGCAGATTTGCAGGAGGACACCGACCATGAATAGACGTATGCGGAAGAAAAAAGATAAGAAAATCACAGAAGCCATAAACGGGCTTATTTTTATTGCCGAGCGACGGGAACAGCAGCGGCAGGCAGCTATCCGGCGATTTGTAAAACGGTGTGAAGCCCTGTATGAGCAGCAACGAAAGGAGGAATTGACGCAGTAACAAAACTTATGACTGGGTGCAGAATACGCGCCCCTACAAAAATTCCTATCGCCTACACTGACAACTGAATACCGCCGCGCAGCAGAATCTTACGCAGCGCGGGGACTTATGACCGCGGCAGTTACAAAACTGACCGCCGTTTTTTATGCCCTTTTAGGGGGCAAGCCGCATTTGCGGCAGAAAGGAGCTTTATGGAATTTTTTAACTCTGCTATCGACGTATTACAGACCCTTGTTATCGCACTGGGCGCAGGCTTAGGCATTTGGGGCGTTATCAATCTCTTAGAGGGATATGGAAACGACAATCCGGGTGCAAAAAGTCAAGGCATTAAGCAGCTTATGGCTAAGTAGATGTAATCAAGAAAAGAAAGGAAAAGCACAATCCAGACGGAACCGGCGGTTGTGTCAAGAAATATTTGTGGAATAGCAAGAACTTTGATATAATGGGAACAGAAACCCCGGAACCGGGAGAAAGGCAGGAGGATAAATGCACATAAGCTATAAACCCCTCTGGCACACGCTGGTTGAGCGCAATATGAGGAAAGAGGACTTGCGGATTGCCGCCGGTCTTACCACAAATATGATTGCCAACATGGGTAAAGGCAAAAACATCAGCATGGAAACGCTGGTTCGTATCTGCGAAGCCCTGAATTGTGGCATTTTGGATGTAATTGAATTAGAGCAGGACAAAGACGCTGAAAAATTAAATTGACAAGGAAGGCGCTGCGAAATGGACAATAGAGAAAAAATTATCAGACTTTGGTTTGATATGTGGCTTGCAAAAAAAGATTTGGGTATATTTAATGTATTTTCTGATAATGCCGTATATATTGAAAGTTGGGGGCCAGAGTACCACGGCTCCAAGAAAATAAAACTTTGGTTTGAGGAATGGAATACCCGTGGAACTGTCTTGCAATGGGACATCAAGCAATTTTTCCATAAAGGCAATCAAACCATTGTTGAATGGTATTTCAAAAATAAGATGGACGCCGGTAACGTAGAAGCGTTTGATGGAATGTCACTGATAGAATGGACGCCAGATGGCAAGATTGCTCTCTTAAAAGAATTTGGTTGTAACGAAAATCGGTATGACCCTTATAAAGATGGCAATATACCACATTTCAGAGATGAAAATGCAAAGTGGTTTTAACTGGAAATTCAGTTGCTGGAGGTAATTATGCGGAATGGATAATTGGTTTACCATTGAGCAAATAGACCGTGATACATTCTCTATTAGCGAATACAAGCACTGGGAAGAAACACATTGTTATCTATTATGTGGGGAAAAATATGCTATTCTCATTGATACAGGTTTAGGCGTTTCCAACATCAGAAAAATTGTGGACTCTCTGACAAAGCTGCCTGTTATGACAGTTACAACTCATGTTCATTGGGATCACATTGGCGGGCATAAGTATTTTGATAATATCGCCGTACATGAAGCGGAAAAGGACTGGCTATCGGTCAGGTTTCCGATACCATTGCAAGTTGTGAAGAATAATTTGACAAGGCTTCCTTGTGATTTTCCAAGAGATTTTGATATTAACGCTTATCAGATTTTTCAAGGTATCCCACAAAGAATTTTACACGATGGCGATTTTCTAAATTTAGGCGGGCGGGAAATTCAAGTTGTTCACACGCCGGGACATTCTCCCGGACATTGTTGCTTTTACGAACCAGAACGAAACTATTTGTATTCCGGGGATTTGATATACAAGGGAAGCCTGGACGCATTTTACCCAACTACCGACCCGAAGCTATTCTATCAATCTATAAGGCGAATACGGAAATACAATATAAAAAAAGTTCTGCCCGGACACCATCAGTTGGATATTCCCGTTTCTTTGATAGCCGATATTGAAGCCGGATTTGCACAATTAGAGAGAGCCGGAAAACTCAAACAGGGAAATGGATTGTTTAAGTTTCAGGATTTCCAAATTCATATATAATCAAAGCTGCCGTTGCAGGAACAACCATTCCCACAACGGCAGTTTTCATTTCCACGGCCTGCGCCGGAAGTTCATACCGGACTGTTTTATCAGCGGGGATTTCTTGAACAGCTTCTTCAAAAGGCTTCGTTCCTCTTGTGAGAGCCGCTTATATTTAAGCTGAAACGCCTTGCAGAATATCTCCGTGAATTGCTGAACCCTGTCCCCCGGCGATTGCATGGCCTTTTGTACTTCCCGTATCAGTTCATCGGCGGGCGTGGTATCCGGCGCACTTTCACTGTCATTTTCGTGCGCCTTGCGTATGTCGTGGAGAATGGCATCCCATGTTTTGTGCGTCACATGGCAGAAGAAATCTTCTTCCTCTACCTGACAGGCTTCCAATACTTTGATTGCCCGGTCTGCCGTAGCTTCGGGATGTTCTTCCAGTATCATAGCCCGTAAAGCAGCCAGTGAGCTGTTTGTGTCATGAAAGTGCATGGTTGCTATCCCGTCCACATAGATTTCTGCGTCTGCCAACAGTTCCCTGAATTTTTCATGGGAGATAATCTCACACAGCAGCCGGTTGTTGAAGCGTTCACTTTTCAGCAGTTCCACGACTTCATCACTCAAATGTAATTCTTCTATCGGCGTGTTTTCATATTTCCGATTGTTGGTAAGGCCGAGCAGATAGTCAACGGACACCTGATAAAAGTCTGCCAGCTTCAACAGGCTGCCGTGATTGATTTCCTTGTATTCATCGTTGTCGTTTTCATAGCTGCCGAGGGCTGATTTTGAAATGCCGGTTTCCTGCGCCAGTTCTTCCAGATTTAAGCCCCGTTCCACCCGTAAATCTTTCAGGCGTTCCTGTACGGAAATGCGGGTTTTCATAGATACATCGCTCCTTCCTGCGGCTGGCTGCCGCCGTCCATCCCATTATACCATACCCGTTCCGCAATCGTGGAAATTTTCGTTTTTGGGACGGTTTTCCTACTTTGTGGATATACGGGAGAAGGCTCAAAAATGTGCCATAATGGGCTTAGTTCATCGATGGATTATTCCAATCGAATGACCGGCCTGTATGGGATATGCTCCTCGGCGATGTAGCGCAACGACTTGCGGCAGGGAAATGGAGGAACCATGACCGCAACGAGCGTACCAAAGGGAGCGAAACGCCGTTGTGAGAGCCAGGGGCAGGAACGACATCAGGGAGAACCGGCGAAAATGAACACCGAATTGATACCGAAACACAACAATCCGATAGGGCATAGTCTACCCTATCCGTAATACTACGGGGGATTTCCGGGCGGCTCTATGGCCGCTTTTCCCTTGAAAATCGCCCCGAAACACAACACTAAAATCTGTTATCCGTCTATTGCGGCTGTTACGGCTGAAATGGGCGGATTTTTGTTTAAGGAGGCACCATGCCGAGAATGCCGAAAAAGAGGAAGCTGGAACTGTCTTTCTTCCTCAATGAACGGGGGCGGGTAACGTACAACGACCTTTGCCGGAAATGCCAGCGTACTTGCAAGCAGAGTTTCCGGGCGGTCATTGTGGACTGCCCCCATTATCTTTCCAAACGCTCAAAACGAAAAGTAAAGGAGGACACCGATTGAATGGAAGTTGAATTTATGACCGCAGACACCCCCTTGCCGCCCTGTATGCCGCTGCCGAGAGCCATGCTGCGGCTCCCGATCAGCAGCACCGCCAAGGTCATGTACGCCCGGATGTTGGATATTGTTTTTGTATCCGGCATAGAGGACACCAATGGGATTTTATTTATCCATTTCCCCATCGTGGAACTGGCGGCGGCACTTGCCCGCAGCACCATGACCGTGAAGCGTTCCCTGAATGAATTGGAGGACGCCGGACTGATACTGCGAGTGCGTCAGGGCTTCGGGGAACCCAACAAGATATATGTACTCATTCCGAAAAAGGAGGACAGCCGCCTATGAATGAAAAGCTGGAAGCACTCAATCAGGAGATAGAGAAAACGGAAAAGAAGCTGCAGAGGGCGCAGCATGAAGAAAAGATGTTGGAACACCAGATAAAGACGCTGACACGGAAGGAACGGACGCACCGGCTTTGCACCAGAGCCGCCATGCTGGAAAGCTACCTTCCCCACCCGGAAGCCATCACGGATGAACAGGTCAGTTTGTTCTTGAAGCTGCTGTTCCACAAAGACAGCACCCGTCAGCTCATGGAAAAAGTATTTGCCGGTAACGGTAATTTTCAGGGAGAGGACGCAGGCCGGAAACGGCCATGATTGCTTTCAGAGCCGCAGCCCGTGGACTGCCCCTCTGAAAGAGGGCGCAACTATACACCACCTGAAGGTAGTGTGTTGCGCCCTGCCGGGGCTTCCTGCGGAAAGCGGATGATTGCCCGCAGCGTTCCGGCTCCAGCCAATCATCACAGGGGAAGCTACACTTCCCCTGCGCTGGCTGCCGCCAGCTACCCCTTTGTGGACTTGCCGCCCGGAAACACCTTGCGCTGCAAGCTGTTCCCGTTCAGCAAGTTTATTCAAATCCAATCACAATTACATTTTTCAAGATTATTTTCAAACCGTCTCATTGCATGGAGTAGTCTACTCCACTATAATTAAGGCAGGAGGTGTTGAGAAATGGCGAATGAAGATAAAAAAGATTTTAATGCCATGCTACACGATAGCAAGGATATGCCTAAATTTCAGACCATTACCGACCAGAAAAGCATTGAGAAATATGGCGGAAGCAGAATGTATTTTGCCCCGCCAATCGATTATGACAAGGTAATGAAACTAATTCCTTATGGCAAAGTAATTACTGTCGGAAAAATCCGTGAATATTTTGCTGAACTAAATGGAGCGGATTTCACAGAGCCTATTACAGCAGGAATTTTTGTATCTATTGCAGCATGGGCGAGTTACCAGCGTTCCGAAGATGAAACCCCGTATTGGCGAACCTTAAAGGCAAACGGGGAATTGAACGCAAAATATCCCGGCGGTATAGAAGCACAAAAGGAAAAACTGGAAGCAGAAGGCCACACAATTATTCAGAAAGGACGCACAAATATAAAGTATTTCGTAAAGGACTATGAAAGCGTTCTTTTTGATTTGAGATAGGAATTTTGAGTTGTAAAATATCCCATCATCGGGCCAACCTGACCCGAACTTTCAAAACTGAATACCAGCCGCCCACCGGCGGCACCACCGAGCAGGAAATCTTGAAACAGGTTCCCTGCTCTTTTTTTGCCCGGACGCCGGGAGAAAGGAGGACACGACTTGCCATGCCCGCACTTTGATGTGAAAATCATCCAGCGCAGCAAGCGCCAGTCAGCCGTTGCGTCTGCCGCCTACCAGAGCGGGGAACGGCTGTTTTCCGAATACGACCAGAAACAGAAATACTATTCCCATAAAAGCGAAATCGTCCACACCGAAATCATGCTGCCGCCCCATGCCCCGCCGGAGTACGCAGACCGGAATACCTTGTGGAACGCCGCCGAAGCCATCGAAAAACAATGGAACTCCCAGCTTGCCCGGAGGTTCGTGCTTGCCATACCGAGGGAACTTCCCCGGTCACAGTACGCCGACCTTATCCGGGACTACTGCCGGGAGTTTTTCGTTTCCAAGGGCATGATTGCCGATTTTGCCATCCATGACAAGGGGGACGGAAATCCCCACGCCCACATCCTTCTTACCATGCGGGCGATGGACGAACAGGGCAAGTGGCTTCCCAAGAGCCGGAAGGTCTACGACCTTGACGAGAACGGCGAGCGTATCCGGCTTGCGTCCGGCAGATGGAAAAGCCACAAGGAGGATACCGTGGACTGGAACGACCAGAAGTACGCTGAGATATGGCGGCAGGGCTGGGCTGACACAGCGAACCGCTATCTGGAAGCCATCGGCAGCCCGGAGCGCCTTGACCTTCGCTCCTATGTCCGACAGGGGATTGATAAAATCCCCACTGTCCACATGGGGCCAGCGGTCAGCCAGTTGGAGAAAAAAGGCATACAGACCAACATCGGCAACCTGAACCGGGACATCAAAGCCGCCAATTCCCTCATGCAGTCTATCCGGCAGATGGTACGCAGCTTAAAGGGCTGGCTGTCCGGCCTGAAAGAGAAAAAGGCGGCGCTGCTGGAAGCGCTGGAACAGGCAAAGGAGCCGACCATCCCCGAACTGCTTTCCCGGTATCTGGATAAACGGAGCGAGGAACGTACCGGCTGGACTTCCAAGGGGAAGTTAAAAGGAACCGTTGGCGATTTCAACAAGGTTATGGAAGCCCTTGACTTCCTGCGGCAGAAAGAGATTTCCACCGTAGAGAGCCTTGACGCCTATCTGGATGAAGCCAGCGCACAGGCCGTTTCCATCCGTGAGGAAATCAGGCCGATGGAGAAACGTGTGAAAGAGATTGACCGGCTGCTTTTCCATATCGGGAACTTTGAAGCAAACAAGCCGGTTCATGCGAAATATGCCGCTATCCGCTGGAAGAAACCCAAGGAGAAATTTGCCGCCGACCATAAGGAGGAACTGGACGCCTACAACGCTGCCCTGCGGTATTTCAAGGTTCACCTTGATGGGGCGAAGTACAGCACAAAGAAGCTGGACGGGGAACAGGCACAGCTTTCAGAGAATATCGCTTCCAAGACGGAAGCGCTGACTGCCGTACAGGAGGATGTAAAGATTTTGCGGGATGTGCGCCACTGGCTCAATCAGGTTTTACCATCCGAGCAGTACCGCCAGACCGCAGAGCCGGGAAAGAAACCGTCCATCCAGCAGGCGGTCAAAGGCCGGGAGCAGCGTATCCGGGAGGAACAGGCAGAGAAACACCAGCAGCCCCGCCGCCAGCAAAAACAGGATATGGAACTTTAACCAATCAGGCGCTTGCCATTTTCCCCGTGAGAATGACAGGCGCTTTTTCTATTTTCAGGAGGATTTGCCTATTGAATGTATTTGAAGCCGTGAAACAGTCTGTTACCACCCGGCAGGCTGCCGAGCATTACGGTATCCTGGTAGGGAGAAACGGGATGTGCGTCTGCCCCTTCCATGACGATAAAAACCCCAGCATGAAGGTTGACCGGCGCTTCCATTGCTTCGGCTGTCAGGCAGACGGGGATGTGATTGACTTTGTTTCCCGTCTGGAAAACGTCAGCCCCAGGGAAGCCGCCCTCATGCTGGCGCAGGACTTCTCCATCCCCTATGAGGATAAGGAGCCACCAAGCAGGAGCCGCCCGAAGCGAAATCCCCGGAAGGAAAGCCCGGAACAGCAATTTAAGCGCATGGAGCGATATTGCTTCCGGGTACTGTCCGACTATCACAATCTGCTGCGCCGCTGGAAGCGGGACTATGCCCCCAAGACGCCGGAGGAAGAATGGCACCCGCTTTTCGTGGAAGCCTTGCAGAAACAATCCCATGTGGAATATCTGCTGGATGTGCTGCTGTTCTCCGACATAGGGGAACGGGCTGCCCTGATTACCAGCTACGGAAAGGAAGTGAGGAACCTTGAGCGGAGAATGGCAGACCTTGCCGCCCGAACTGCGGCAGGCCGTGACGGACACCATCGAAGCCGCACCCCCGCCCCGGAGCGTTGAGGAAGTCAAGGCCATGCTGGAGGGCACCGAGAAAGGCGGCGTGCGGAACAGTATCCACAACTGCCTGACCGTGTTCCAGTATGACCCCATTCTTTCCGGGGCGGTTGCAAAAAATCTCCTGACCGAGCGTATTGACCTTCTAAAGCCCATCGGCAGGAAACGCAGAACCGGCAGCAAGGCCATGACCGACACGGACATGAAATATATCCGGCTGTATCTGGAAGATACCTACGGCCTGACAAGCGAGAAAAAGATAGCAGACGCCGCTGATCTGGCCGCAGACGCCAACAGCTACCATCCCATCCGGGACTACCTGAACGGCCTTGTCTGGGACGGGAAAGAGCGTATCCGCTACTGCCTGCGTCACTTTCTGGGAGCCGACACAGACAACTTCACTTACCATTCCCTGCGGCTGTTCCTGCTGGGAGCCATCCACCGGGCTTTCTGCCCCGGCTGTAAGTTTGAGGTCATGCTCTGTCTGGTTGGCGGTCAGGGAGCCGGGAAATCCACCTTCTTCCGGCTGCTGGCCGTAAAAGACGAGTGGTTTTCCGATGATTTGCGGAAGTTGGACGATGATAACGTGTACCGCAAGCTACAAGGCCACTGGATAATTGAAATGTCGGAGATGATTGCCACCGCAAACGCCAAGAGCATAGAGGAAATCAAGTCATTTTTAAGCCGCCAGAAGGAGGTCTATAAAATCCCCTACGAAACCCACCCGGAGGACAGGCTGCGGCAATGCGTGTTCGGCGGGACTTCCAATGCGCTGGACTTCCTGCCCCTTGACCGTTCCGGGAACCGGCGCTTCCTGCCGGTCATGGTCTACCCCGGACAGGCCGAGATACACATTTTGGACGATGAAGCCGCTTCCAGAGCCTATATTGAACAGGTATGGGCGGAAGCCATGACAACCTACAAAAGTGGCGATTTTAAGCTGTCTTTTACGCCCGAAATGATACAGTACCTCAAAGAACACCAGCGGGATTTCATGCCGGAGGACACCAAGGCCGGGATGATACAGGCATACCTTGACCGCTACACTGGCAGCGCCGTATGCTCCAAGCAGCTTTTCAAAGAAGCCCTGAACCACCCCTTTGACGAGCCGAAGCAATGGGAAATCCGGGAGGTCAATGACATCATGAACCACTGTATCACGGGATGGAAGTATTTCTCCAATCCCCGGATATTTGAAGGATACGGCAGGCAGAAGGGCTGGGAACAGGAAGCCCCGGCAACGGGCGCTGACAACGGACGTGAAAAAACGCCGGACGGATTTGTGGAAGTCACGGAGCAGATGGAACTTCCCTTCTGAAATATCCGGGAAAATCACAGCCGGTTGCCGACCCCGTTGCTATCCCGTTGCCGAGCCGGTTGCCGGGAAAAAGCCCGTAACTGCGGGCTTTTCTCCCCTCTGACAACCAAAGCAACAGAAAAATAAAAGAAAAAGTAAATAAACAATAACCCGCCAGACAGAGATTGTTTTCGAGGTTTTTTGAAGCCCGTTGCCGGACTTCGTTGCCGACCCTCTCCTGTCTGGCTTATTTCATTTATGGAGGTAACTGCCTATGGCAAAAAACAAAACTGAAATCCATGTCACAACGGTATTTGACGGCGAACTGGACGCTACGGACGTTTTCGTGAGCCTGATTGCACAGAAATACAGCCAGAGAAATGATAAAGAATATCTTGCGAAAAAGCAAGATTTAGAGTATAATAAAGACAAGGTTCAGCATGACCGTGTTCCGTCTGGATTGTGCGGGTAAACGGTTATGATGAACGGAATGGAATATACAGGCATGGACGCAATACTGGCGGGCAGCTTCCGGGCGGCTATTTATTGCAGGCTTTCCAAGGACGATGACCTTGACGGGGAGAGCGCCAGCATTGCAAACCAGCGGGATATGCTGGAAAACTACTGCGAGAAGCAGGGATGGGAGGTTGTTGCAGTCTATCAGGACGATGGCTACACGGGGCTGAACATGGAGCGCCCCGACCTGAAACGGATGTTGAAAGCCATCGAGCGCAGGCAGGCCAACCTTGTGATAACGAAAGATTTATCGAGGTTAGGCAGGAATTATTTGCAGACCGGCTTCCTGATTGAAGATTTCTTCCCCCGACACGGCGTGCGCTATATCGCCATGAATGACGGTATCGACACCATGCGGGACAACAACGACATTGCGCCGTTCAAGAACATCCTCAACGAGATGTACAGCAAGGACATTTCCAAGAAGGTTCATTCCTCTTATCTGCTGAAAGCGCAGAAAGGCCAGTTTACCGGCTGCCTTGCCCCCTTCGGCTACCAGAAAGACCCGGAGGACAAAAACCACCTGCTGATTGACGAGGAAACGGCACCCATTGTCCGGCGTCTGTTTGCGTGGGCGCTGGAAGGACACGGCCCCAACTACATCCGGCGCAGGCTGGAAGAAGAAAAAATCCCCTGCCCGACCTACTGGAACCGGGTACGGGGGCTGCGGAACGTGTCAACCAAGTGGGAAAAGAAAGACCCGGTAAATGGGCGGTATATCTGGGACTTTACCGTGATTAAGGACATCCTGATGAATCCCGTCTATACCGGCGCTATCGCTTCCCAGAAGAAGGAATACCGCTTCAAAATCGGCACCATCGGGGAGAAGAAGCCGGAGGAATGGATTGTCGTGGAGAACCAGCATGAGCCGCTTGTTGACCGCAAGACCTTTGACATCGTGCAGCGCAAGCTGAAATCCCGGCAGCGCCCCCGCCAGACCGGGGAAATCAGCCTGTTTGCGGGGCTTATCAAATGCGGCGAGTGCGGGAAGTCGCTGACTATCCGCTACACCAACGAGAAGCACCCGAAGCAGATTTATTCCTGTAAGACCTACAATGCCTACGGGAAACAGCACTGTTCCCAGCACCGGGTTGAGTACGACACCCTGTACCGGCTTGTACTGAACAAAATCCGGGAGTGTGCCAGAGCCGCCCTGATGGACGGGGAAGCCGTTGCAGGGAAGCTGTCCGACACCTGCGAAGCCGAGCAGAAAGGCCAGCGGGAAGCGTTGGAACGCTCCCTTGCCAAAGACGAGGAACGGATTGACGTTCTGGAAAAGATGGTTCTGCGGCTGTATGAGGATATGGTTGCCGGACGTATCAGCGAAGCAAACTTCAATCTGCTGATGGAAAAGACGCAGAAGGAACAGGCCGAGTTGAAGGCGAGGGTTGAGGAAGGCCGGAAGAAGCTGGCCGATGAAATCCGGCTTGCGTATGACGCCCGCCAGTGGGTAGAAGCCATTCAGGAATACGCCGACATCACGGAACTGGACGCAGCTACCCTTAATCGCCTGATTAAAGAAATCGTTGTCCATGAGAGCATAGACAGCGATAAAACAAGACACATTTCTATCGAAATTCATTTTAATCTCAAACCCCTCCCGGAAGTGGAGCAGGTCACAGCCTGACCTGCCCCGCCGGGGCGGTTCTAAAAAAACTCCATAGATATTTCTTGACACGCCGCCGCCCGCCATCGAGCCGGTTTCCTACACCTATTTGGGTATGAAACAGCTCATGGCGGGCGGCGGCGTTGCCCTTATCGGCACTATCCTTGTACCGCTTCTTTCCGGTCTGTTCGGATAAGATTACGGAGGGTAGCCTATGGAGAGCATACTTGACGCGATTAACGAATGGATAAAGGAAATCCTTATCGGCGCAATAAACGGTAATCTGTCAACGATGTTCGGGGACGTAAACGAAAAAGTAGGCACCATTGCAGCGGAGGTAGGCAAGACCCCGCAGGGGTGGAACGCAAACATTTTCAACATGATACAAAACCTGTCTGAAAATGTGATTGTACCCATTGCGGGGCTTGTCATTACCTATGTCCTCTGTTATGAGCTTATCAGCATGGTAACGGAAAAAAACAATATGCACGACGTTGACACTTTTATGTTTTTCAAGTGGTTTTTCAAAGCCTTTGTTGCCGTTTTCTTGGTAACGCATACCTTTGATATTACTATGGCGGTGTTTGATATGGCGCAGCATATTGTGTCCGGCGCGGCGGGGGTTATCGGCGGCGATACGAATATCGACGTAACCGAAGCCCTTGCCGCCATGCAGGAGGGACTAAAAGATATGGAAATCCCCGAACTACTGTTACTTGTCATGGAAACGAGCCTTGTAAGCCTTTGTATGAAAATCATGTCCGTACTGATAACCGTTATCCTCTACGGAAGAATGATTGAGATATACGCCTACTGTTCCGTTTCCCCTATCCCTTTTGCCACAATGACAAACCGGGAATGGGGACAGATTGGGAACAACTACCTAAAGGGGCTGTTTGCACTGGGCTTTCAAGGCTTCCTCATTATGATATGCGTCGGCATTTACGCGGTTTTAGTAGGCGAAATGGTGGTAGCGGACAATCTGCACAGCGCGATTTTTTCCCTTGCAGCCTATACCGTTATCCTTTGTTTCTCCCTGTTCAAATCCGGCGCACTGGCAAAATCCATTTTCAATGCACATTAACACAGCACACGCGGGAAAGTCCCGCAGAAAGGAGGTTTTTTCTTGGCGTATGTACCTGTACCCAAAGACTTATCCAAAGTCAAAACAAAAGTCGCTTTCAATCTGACAAAGCGGCAAATCCTTTGTTTTTCAGTGGCACTTCTTATGGGACTGCCGCTTTTCTTTTTGCTCAAAGACAGCGCAGGGACGAGCCTTGCGGCAATGGCAATGATTGTCGTCATGCTTCCCTGCTTCTTGGTTGCCATGTATGAAAAGCATGGACAGCCCCTTGAAGTGGTAATTAAGAACATCATTCAGACAAAATTTACCCGCCCCAAAGTGCGACCGTATCAGACGGAAAACCTATATGCACTTTTAGAGAAACAGCGGGCATTAGAAAAGGAGGTATCAGCGATTGTCAAAAGGACAGACAAAAAAGACGCGGGAAACCGCAGGAAACAAGCGTAAGCTGACCCGCGCGGAAAAGAAACAGATAGCGGCGGTTATCCGGCAGGCAAAGGGGGACGGCAAAGCCCACACCGCACAGCAGACCATTCCCTACCTTGCCATGTACCCGGACGGTATCTGCAAAGTGGCACAGCGGAAATATTCAAAGAGCATTGCTTTTGAGGACATTAACTATCAGCTTGCACAGGCAGACGATAAGACCGCCATTTTTGAAAACTGGTGCGATTTCCTCAACTACTTTGACGCAAGCGTGAATGTGCAGCTTTCTTTCATCAATCAAGGCTCACAGCAGGAACAGGCAGCGCGGGCAATCCATATCCCGCAGCAAAATGACGATTTTAACTCTATCCGCACCGAGTATTCCGATATGCTGAAATCGCAGCTTGCCAAAGGGAACAACGGGCTTGTCAAGCACAAGTACATCACATTTTCCATTGAAGCAGACAATCCGGCGGCAGCAAGGGCGCGTCTTTCCCGTATCGAAACGGACGTACTCAATAATTTCAAGGTGCTTGGGGTATCGGCGCACCCCTTATCCGGCTATGAACGTCTGAAAGTGCTGCATGGGGTATTCCACCCGACAGGCGAGCCGTTCTCATTCTCTTATGACTGGCTGACCCCGACGGGGCTTACCACAAAGGACTTTATCGCCCCGTCCTCTTTCAAGTTTGGGGAGGGACGCTACTTTGCTATGGGGAAAAAGACGGGGGCGGTATCGTTCCTTGAAATCCTTGCCCCGGAGCTAAACGACCGTATCTTAGCGGATATGTTGGACTTGGAAACAGGGGTTATCGTCAATCTCCACATTAAAAGTATCGACCAGTCGGAAGCAATCAAGACCATTAAGCGCAAAATCACAGACCTTGACAAGATGAAGATTGAGGAACAGAAAAAAGCGGTTAGAAGCGGTTATGACATGGATATACTCCCGTCCGACCTTGCCACTTTTGGGAATGAAGCAAAGAATTTGTTGCAGGATTTACAGAGCCGCAACGAGCGAATGTTTCTTCTCACGTTCCTTGTGGTAAACATGGCAGACACGAAGCGGAAACTGGAAAATGACATTTTCGCGGCGGCGGGCATTGCACAGAAATATAACTGCGCCTTAACCCGTCTTGACTATCAGCAGGAAGCGGGGCTGATGTCCTCTGTCCCTTTGGGGGAGAACCTTATCCCTATTCAGAGAGGGTTGACGACGAGCAGCACCGCTATTTTTATCCCGTTCATCACGCAGGAGCTATTTCAGACTGGGGCTGCCCTGTATTATGGGCTGAACGCTTTAAGTAATAACATGATACTCTGCGACCGCAAGCAGCTTAAAAACCCCAACGGGCTTATCTTGGGAACACCGGGCAGCGGAAAATCCTTTGCGGCAAAGCGGGAAATCACAAATGCCTTTCTCATTACCGACGACGATATTTTTATCTGCGACCCGGAAGCCGAGTATTTTGCCCTTGTAAAGCGGCTTGGCGGGCAAGTGATACGGTTATCCCCGACCGGGAAAGGCATGGACGGTACGCCCCAGTATGTGAACCCTATGGATATGAACCTTAATTACAGCGAGGACGACAGCCCCCTTGCACTGAAAAGTGATTTTATCCTGTCCCTCTGCGAGCTTGTCATTGGCGGCAAGGAGGGCTTGCAGCCCGTTGATAAGACCGTCATTGACCGCGCCGTAAGGAATGTGTACCGGGACTATCTTGCTGACCCTGTACCGGAAAAAATGCCTATTTTGGGCGACCTTTACGACGAGCTGTTAAAACAGCCGGAGCCGGAAGCTGCCCGTATTGCGGCGGCGTTGGAACTGTATGTTTCCGGCAGTCTTAACGTGTTCAACCACAGAACCAACGTGGAACTTTCTAACCGCCTTGTCTGCTTTGATATTAAGCAGCTTGGAAAACAGCTCAAAAAATTAGGTATGCTCATTGTGCAAGACCAGATATGGAACCGCGTTACCATTAACCGGGCAGAAAAGAAATCTACCCGCTACTATATGGACGAATTTCATTTGCTCTTAAAAGAGGAACAGACCGCCGCTTACAGTGTGGAGATTTGGAAGCGTTTTAGAAAATGGGGAGGTAAACAGGCACAGTCCCTACAATCTTGCAAATGGGGATTGTGTATGCCGTCTTAACCGAAGCCGAAAAGAACGGTTAAGAATATCAGCGGAGAAGAAAACGGGAAAGGTTTTGCAATCCTAATCCGAGTGGAAGTGTCAAGGTAATACTTGATACACACGCAACGCATAGGGCTTGACCCCCGGTTTGCAATAGCCGGGAATATAACAGCCCCACGAGGCTCCGCTATCGTTTCGGTCTGCGGCATAAACCGCAGGATAAAAAGATATGCTATGCCGGGTATGAACAGACATACCGCTGAAAATGGGCGAAAGCCCCGGAGGGACAGATAAAAAACTGTCCGCTAATCACACAACAGATACCCACAGCTATCACGCAGAACATCAAGGACTTGCTTGCTTCCCGCGAGGTGGAAAATATCTTTGAAAACTCTGATTTTGTCCTCATGCTCAATCAGGCGCAGGGCGACCGGGCTATCCTTGCAAAGCAGCTAAATATCAGCCCACAGCAGATGAAATATGTAACCCACACCGAAGCAGGCGAAGGACTTATCTTTTACGGAAATGTGGTGCTGCCCTTTGTAGACCATTTTCCGAAAGACACCGAGCTTTACCGCATTATGACGACGAAGCCGGAGGAAGTGAGCAGCCTATGAAACAGTTAAAACCACGCGATAAAATCACACAGAAAATGACCCGCGACGGTGCGGTGGAAGTCAACGAAACACAGCAGACCGCCGAGCGTATCAGCAGCCGGGAAGCAGACAGCAACTTTTCACAGCCGGACACCGCTACCGCAGAGCGCGTCATGGAACACCTTGACGCAGCCCATACCCGAAAGGCAAGCAAAAAGGCAGTCAAGAAAGCGCAGGAAGCTACCGTTTTGCGTACTTCCACTTCCCGCTTGCAGTTTACCGACGAGGAACGGGCAACGCCGGAACTGGAAACTTACATCAAAAAATCAGAAAAAGCAGCCGACAAACTGGACGAAGCAAAGGCAGCTCTCCCCAAACAAAAGAAACTTGTAAAAGAGCGCACCTTTGAGGAAGCCACCGGAAAGGCAAAGACGCGCCTGCACTTTGAAGAACAGGAAAAGCCCATACCCGGCGGCAAACCCCATAATAACCCGTTATCCCGCCCCGCGCAGGAAGCGGGTATTTTTGTTCACAACAAAATCCACAGCGTCGAGAAAGACAATTCCGGCGTGGAGGGCGCGCACAAATCGGAGGAACTTGCCGAGCGTGGCGCAAGGTACGGGACGCGGAAACTAAAACAGGGCTACCGTAGCCATAAGCTGAAACCCTACCGGGAAGTCGCAAAGGCAGAAAAGGCAGCGTTCAAGGCGAATGTGAACTTCCAGTATCACAAAGCCTTGCAGGAAAACCCGCAGCTTACAAGCAATCCCTTTTCCCGGTTCATGCAGAAACAGAAAATCAAACGCCAGTATGCAAAGACGGTAAAGAAAGGCGGCGCAGCTACCGCCAAAGCAGCCGCCGGAGCGTCCCAGACAGCAGCAAAGGAAGCGGCTGCCTTTGCCGGGCGACACCCGGCAGGCGTGATAATCGCTATCGCTGCGCTGCTTCTGTTCATCATGGTATCGGTAGGGCTTTCCTCCTGCGGTGCAATGTTTTTCGGCAGCATGAACAGCGTGTTAGGGACTTCCTACACGTCTGAGGACAGCGACCTTGTGGCAGCGGAACAGAGCTATGCTGCAATGGAAAATGAGCTGCAACAGGAAATTGACAATATCGAAAGCACCCACCCCGGCTATGATGAATACCGTTATGACCTTGACACTATCGGGCATAACCCACATGAGCTTGCGTCTTATCTGACTGCCCTTTTACAGAGCTACACCCCGCAGAGCGCACAGGCAGAGCTAAAGCGGCTGTTCGGCTTACAGTACACCTTGACGCTGACGGAAGAAATCGAGATACGCACCACCACCGACGAGGAGGGCAACGAGGAAGAATACGAATACCGTATCTTGAACGTGAAGCTGACAAACAAGCCGATTGCTTCCCTTGCGGAAGAACTGCTGAACTCACAGCAGTTTGAAATGTTCAAGGTGTACTTACAGACACAGGGCAACAAACCGTTGATTTTTGGCGGCGGCTCTCCCGACGGCAGCCCGTCTGAGGATTTAAGCGGTGTGGAGTTTGTAAACGGCACACGTCCCGGAAACCCGGAACTTATGGAGCTTGCAAAACAGCAAGTGGGAAATGTAGGCGGCTACCCCTATTGGAGTTGGTACGGCTTTAACAGCCGGGTGGAATGGTGCGCCTGCTTTGTGTCTTGGTGCTACAATCAAGCCGGAAAAAGCGAACCCCGCTTTGCAGGCTGCGAATGGCAGGGTGTCCCTTGGTTCCAGTCAAGGGGACAATGGGGCGCGCGGGGCTATGAGAATATCGCACCGGGCGACGCTATCTTTTTCGACTGGGATTTAGACGGCGTTGCCGACCATGTGGGGCTTGTGCTTGGCAGGGACGGAAGCCGCGTCTATACCGTTGAGGGCAATTCCGGCGACGCCTGCAAGATTAAGAGCTACGACCTCAACTATCAATGTATCAAAGGTTACGGGCTGATGAACTGGTAACACAGCCCCAAAAAGAAAGGAGAATTTACTTTATGGCAAACAACAAAATTGACCGTATCAATAAGGAAATCGCAAAGACCCGCGAGAAAATCACAGAGTATCAGAACAAGCTAAAAGGCTTGGAAGCGCAGAAAACCGAAGCGGAAAACCTTGAAATCGTGCAGCTTGTACGCGCTATGCGTATGACCCCACAGGAACTGAATGCCATGCTCAAAGGCGATACTATCCCCGGCATGAGTGCCGCCCCTGCTTCTGATGAAGCCGCAGACTACGAAGAACAGGAGGACAATGCAGATGAAGAATAAATTCAAACAGACCATGACTGCCCTTTGTGCCGCCCTTATCCTTATGGGCGGTTTTTCTGTCCCTGCCTATGCACAGGGGACAGCCGCAGAGCCACCCACAGAGGACGCGACCAACGACAGCAATGTTGTTGTGGAAGAACCGGAAACGCCGCCCCTTACCCCAAAGGGCAACGCAACACTGGTAGACGATTTCGGCGGCAATAAGCAGCTTATCACTGTTACCACCAAAGGCGGCAATTATTTCTATATCCTCATTGACCGGGCAGCCGAGGGGGAACAGACCGTACATTTCCTTAATCAAGTGGACGAAGCCGACCTTATGGCACTGACCGAAACCGGGGAAGCCACGAAAAAGCCGGAAGTCTGCAACTGTACGGAAAAATGTGAAGCCGGAAAGGTAAATACGTCCTGCCCGGTATGTGCAACTACCTTGACAGGCTGCACAGGCAAAGAACCCACCCCAACCCCAACCGAGCAGCCGGAAGAACCCAAAGAAAAAGGCGGCAATCCCGGCGCGGTACTTGCCTTAGTCCTCTTTGTGCTGCTTGGTGGCGGCGCGGCGTTCTACTACTTTAAGTTTGTAAAACCGAAGCAGAACGTGAAAGGGAACACTGACCTTGAAGATTTTGACTTTGAGGACTACGACGAGGACGAGCCGGAAGCAAATACCGGGGAAGTTTCCAAAGAGGAAGAAACGGAGGAAGAAGCCCTATGACCCTGTTTACCGACAATCCCTTTGAAAAGATGATGATACAGAAACCGGACTATGGCAAACGTGAAAAATCCCCGCCGGAGCTTTCTTCCCCACGTTGCGCGGGCTGCCCTTACAAGGGGCAGTCCCCTTGTGTGGGGTACTGTATGAGAAAACTGGAAAATAAACGACAGACCGAACGATAAAAAGATGTACTTGCGATATGGAATATGATATAATTGTTCCAACCATAGGAAATGACAGAGACAAACAAACTTGAAGTTGAGGAAAAGAAAGAATGGAAGATAAAAAGATATTGCTTGATAATATTGATAAAATTCATACAACCGAAATGGGAGTTGATAGAATTAAAAGAAACCTAAAAATAGATACAGCAGATGTTGTTGAGTATTGCAAAAATAAGGTATTAGATAAAAATTGCAATATATACAAACAGGGTAAAAATTGGTATTGCGAGGTTGAAAATATCAAAATTACTATCAATTCATATAGCTATACAATCATTACAGCACATATTGTTAAGTGATTTTCAGTTTGTCAAATTATTTTTATATTTCATATCGCACAATTTTATACAATCACTTAGGAGCAATCGAAAAATCGGTTGCTCTTTTCTTTTACCCGAAAGGAGGATTTTTATTTGATTTTAGTTATCGCAGAAAAGCCCAGTGTGGCACAGACAATCGCTGCCGTACTTGGGGCAAAGGAAAAGAAAGACGGATTTCTCACAGGAAGCGGCTATATCATTTCTTGGTGCGTGGGACATTTGGTAGGGCTTTCCGAAGCCGCCGCCTACGGGGAGCAGTATAAAAAGTGGAGCTATGACAGCTTACCGATTTTGCCGCAGGAATGGAAGTACACCGTTTCGGCTGACAAGGAAAAGCAATTCAAAACCCTAAAGGAGCTTATGAACCGGGCAGATGTTTCCGAAGTCGTCAATGCCTGCGACGCAGGGCGCGAGGGAGAACTCATTTTCCGTTTTGTCTATGAAATGGCGGGCTGCAAGAAACCTATGCGCCGCCTTTGGATTTCTTCTATGGAGGACAGCGCAATCAAAGAGGGCTTTTCCCGTCTGAAGAACGGCGAGGAATACGACGCGCTCTTTGCTTCCGCATTATGCAGGGCAAAGGCTGACTGGTTAATTGGTATCAATGCCACCCGCCTTTTCTCTGTCCTTTACAATCATACCTTGAACGTGGGGCGCGTACAGACCCCGACCTTAAAAATGCTTGTTGACCGGGACGCAGCGATTACCACTTTCAAGAAAGAAAAATACTACCATGTGCGCCTTACCTTATCCGACGCGGAAGCTGCAAGTGAAAAACTGTCTGACCGTTCCGAAGCTGACAGGCTGAAAGCTGCTTGCGAAGCGTCAAAAGCAGTCTGCACTTCCCTTGTGAAAGAGAAAAAGACCGTAGCCCCGCCGAAGCTCTTTGACCTTACTTCTTTACAGAGGGAAGCAAACCGCCTGTTCGGATATACGGCAAAGCAGACCCTTGACCTTGCACAAGCCCTGTATGAAAAAAGACTTCTTACTTATCCGAGAACAGACAGCAGTTATCTTACTGACGACATGGGCGACACAGCGGCGGGCATTATCAAGCTGCTTTGTGGGAAATTTCCTTTTATGGCGGGAAAAGACTTCACGCCGGAGCTTGGAAAGGTGCTGAACAGTAAAAAGGTATCAGACCACCATGCTATTATCCCGACTATGGAGCTTGCAAAGACCGACCTTGCCGCGCTGCCGGAAAGTGAAAAAAATATCCTTACCCTTGCCGGGGTGCGTCTATTTATGGCGACCGCTGCACCGCATACCTTTGAAGCGGTTACAGCAGTTTTTGAATGTGCCGGACAGTCTTTTACCGCAAGGGGAAAAACGGTACTGTCTGACGGGTGGAAAGAGATTGACCGAAGATACAGGGCAGCCTTAAAGAACAAACCCGAAACGGACGACGCAGACAGCGACACAGAAAATACCCTGCCACAGTTTACCGAGGGACAGACCTTTGAAAATCCGACGGCAAAGGTAACGGAGCATGACACAACACCGCCAAAACCTCACAACGAAGCGTCGCTGCTCTCTGCTATGGAGCGCGCCGGAAGTGAGGACACCGACCCGGACGCAGAACGCAAAGGGCTTGGAACGCCCGCCACCCGCGCCGCTGTCATTGAAAAACTGGTAAAGGGCGGCTTTGTGGAGCGAAAAGGCAAGCAGCTACTTCCCACAAAAGACGGTATCAACCTTGTGTGCGTCCTGCCGAACACCTTGACAAGCCCGCAGCTTACCGCAGAATGGGAAAACAATCTGACGCAGATTGCAAAAGGCAAGGCAGACCCCGCCGCATTTATGGAGGGTATCGAGGATATGGCACGGGAACTGGTAAAGACCTATCCGTTTCTTTCTGATGATAAAGCGCAGATGTTCAAGCCGGAACGGGAAGCATTGGGAAGCTGCCCCCGCTGCGGTTCTCCTGTCTATGAGGGCAAGAAGAATTACTATTGCAGCAACAAGGAATGTATCTTTACCATGTGGAAAAATGACCGTTTCTTTGAAGAACGAAAAGTAACCTTTACCCCGAAGATTGCCGCTGCACTCTTACAATCCGGCAAGGTAAATGTGAAAAAGCTCTATTCCCCAAAGACGGGCAAAACCTATGACGGAACTATCGTATTAGCTGATACGGGCGGAAAATACATCAACTACCGCATTGAACTGTCGAAGAAGAAATAACTGAATAGCAAGCATAGGAAAAGAGTACCCTTTTCCGTAAAATCCCTGCTTTCTCTACCGAGAACGGCGGGGATTTTTGCTTGTTGGGAAGTGTCCCAAACCCTCTGTTTTGTAGAGGGTTTTACCCTCTGAAATCTTGAAAAAATATCTAAACTCTTTGGCAAAAACGCGGGCGCGGGGTACTGAATGATGAAACCGGAACATACAGCGTCCGCGCTGCCGTTTGGAAAGGAGGTTACACATGGCAAGTTTACGGGACACCGTAAAGGACTATCAAGAAGAATTACGGGACGGTATCGCTTGGGTGGCGTTTTGGAAAATGGGACGTTCTTGGAACGCTGAATATTTCCACCTTGAAATGGGCGACTACCTCTACCCGGAGGACAGAAGCCGCATGGAAGAAATCAAGCAGGCTGACCCTGCCGCCGTTGTGGTAAACGGGTATTATTCCGGCTATCTTGGCGAGGATAGGAACCTTGACGAACTAACCGCCGGGGTGCGTCGCCACTACGAAAACGGATATAGCAATATCGGGGAATTTATCGAAGCCCACGACGACAGGCTGCCGCCGGAGCTTATCGAGGAAGCAAGAGCCGCCGCCCACGCTGCGGGGCTGCCTTTTTCTGAAAAAGCCTACCGGGACGGCGAAGAACCCGACCCCTATCTATTTGACGGGAGCATGAGCATGGAGGACTACGAGCTTATGCACCGCATGATTGAAAACGAAAGGAGTGAACGCATGGAAGAAACGATTTTAAGCGGGTATCTTTCTAATCTTGGGAAGTACACCGAGGGCAGACCTGCGGGCGAATGGGTATCATTCCCCACGACTGCCGAGCATTTGAAAGAAATCTTTGACCGTATCGGGATAGACGGCAAAAACTACGGGGAGCTACATATCACAGAATACCAGTCCTCTATTGCGGGACTGGCAGGGAAATTGACAGAGCTTGAAAGCCTTGACGAGTTGAACTATTTGGGCGAACTTTTGAAAATGCAGTTTGACGACGACCGGGAAAAATTTGTCGCAGCTATGGCATACGGCGACCATACAAGGAATTTGCAGGACATCATCAACCTTGCACAAAACCTTGATTGTTACTGGCTTTATCCGTCCGTACAGAGTGAGGAAGATTACGGGCATTATCTGATTGAAGAACTGGACGAGTTGGAGCTGCCCGAAGAAGCAAAAAAATATTTCATGTATGAGGAATACGGGCGGGACGCTGCTATGAATGACGGGGGCAGATTTACCGAGCAGGGCTATATCTACAACAACCGCAACACCTTTACACAGTGGTACGACGGGCGGGACGTGCCGGAGGAATACCGGGTAACGCCGCAGCCGCCAGTACAGGAAAAGGAACAGGCAGACCTTGACGCTGCTGCCGCACAGCCTGCATTTGCCACAGAGCAGCCCCCGGTTCTCCCGATTATCCTATCTTCTGAAAAGCCCGCCGATAAAATGAAAGAGATTACCGACCGACTGGAACAGGGCATTTTGGGGATTTATGAAAGCGACCGCTACGCCGATTATCTGCGTACCATGTCAAAGTTTCACAATTACAGCTTTAACAATACAATCCTTATCGCCATGCAAGGCGGCAATCTTGTGAAAGGCTATAAGCAATGGGAAAAGGAATTTGACCGCCATGTAAAGCCCGGAGAAAAAGCTATCAAGATACTTGCGCCGTCCCCGTTTACCGTCAAGAAACAGGTGGAAAAAATCGACCCGGACACCCAAAAGTCTGTTTTCGATAAGGAGGGGAAACCTGTTACCGAGGAAAAGGAAATCAAGATACCCGCCTTTCGTGTAGTATCTGTCTTTGATATTTCACAGACCGAGGGAAAGGAGCTTCCTGCCCTTACCTATGAGCTGACGGGCAACGTGGAACAATACAAGGATTTTTTCGCTGCCCTTGAAAAGACTTCCCCCTTTGCTATGGGATTTGAAGCACTAAGCGGCGGCGCAAAAGGACGCTGCAATTATGAGGAAAAGCGTATCATCATCAATGAGGGTATGGACGAATTGCAGAATATCAAGACCGCAATCCATGAAATCGCCCATGCGACACTCCATGACACAGACAAAGACGCGCCGGAACGCCCCGACCGCCGCACCCGCGAGGTACAGGCAGAAAGCGTCGCCTATGCGGTCTGCCAACATTACGGGCTTGATACGTCGGACTATTCTTTTGGGTATATCGCCGGGTGGAGTAGCGGAAAAGAACTTGCAGAATTGAAAGGCTCTCTTGAAACAATCCGCAGCACCGCCGCAAAGCTGATTGATACCATAGACGGGCATTTTGCAGAAATCCAAAAGGCACAGGATAAGGAACAGACCACCGAACAGGCGCAGCCCGCACAGGAAGCTGCCAAACAGCCCGAAGCAGAAGCAGACGCGCCGGAGCTTCCCGAAGAAACAGCCACAGTACAGGAAAAAGAAGCACAGCCGGAACAGGCTGCACCCGCCCCTTATTACACTATCAATGAAGCTGCCGCCAAACGTGCAAAGGATATGAACAGCTTTTCCGATTATAAGCAAGGCAGCGCGACGGCTGAATACAGGCATTATGTAGATGAAGCCGTACAGCTTGCAGAACGGCAGAAACAGCGGGTAGACCCGATGTACCATGAGAAAATCGACAGCCTGCTTGACACCTACGCCCGGAAACTGGCGGCGAACATGAACAAAGGCTATGAGATTGACGCGCGTGTTCCCTCTATCCTGATTGCGGGCGGCTCTAACTTTCCCACAAGGAAGAAAGAAAAGCAGAACGCAGCCCGCGACAGCAATTATCGGGAATGGCAGGACATACAAGGGCTTCTTGATAAAATCCGCAGCACTGGCATGGGCGGTATCAGCGCAGACGACCCGCAGGCAGTACAGAAATTAGAAAAGAAACTGGAAAGCCTTGAAAAATCACAGGAAACCATGAAAGCCGTAAACGCCTATTACCGCAAGCATAAGACCCTTAACGGCTGCCCGCATTTACCGCCGGAGGAACTGGAAAAACTGAAAGCAGACATGGCGAGTAGTTGGCATTTGGAGGACAAGCCCTTTGCGACTTGGGCGTTATCCAACAACAGCGCAGAAATCCGGCGCGTGAAAGACCGTATCAAATCCCTTTCACAGCAAAAAGAAATCGGTTTTGTGGGTTGGGAATTTGACGGCGGCAAGGTGGAAGCAAACACCGAAGCGAACCGACTGCAAATCTTCTTTGAGGATAAGCCGGACGAAGCCACGCGGGAAGCCTTAAAAAGTAACGGCTTCCGTTGGTCGCCAAAAGCAGGGGCATGGCAGCGGCAGCTTACCAGTAACGCCTATTATGCGGCTGATTATGTGAAAGCCATTGCACCCCTTACCGGGGAAAAGCCGACCGAGATACAGCGGGCGCATATCCGGCAGCAAAAGGTAGCTGCACAGGAACAACCCGCACAGGAGCAGCCGGAACAGAAAGCCCCACAAGATAAAGACACTTTTTCCATTTATCAGATAAGGGGCGGGGACGAAACAAGGGACTTGCGTTTTGAGCCTTACGACCGTCTGATTGCCACAGGACACAGGGTAGACCCAAAAAACTATGCCCTTGTCTATTCCGCAGAGCTTACGCCGGGGACTTCCCTTGAAGATATTTACACCCGGTTCAATATCGACCACCCGAAAGATTTTAAGGGACACAGCCTTTCCGTTTCCGACGTGGTGGTACTTCATCAGAACGGGCAGGACACCGCCCACTATGTAGACAGCTTTGGTTATAAGGACGTGCCGGAATTTTTCAAGGAACAGGAAAAAGCCCTCATTCCCGACGACTTGGAAACAGGCGAAACAATCAAAACACCGAGGGGGACTTTCTATGTAACCGCCATGAGCCGCGAGCAAATGGAAGCTGCCGGATATGGATTGCACCACCAGTCCGACGACGGAAAATATCTGATTATGGGGAACGGTACAAGGGCTTTTGCTGTTCCCGTTCAGCCGGAAAACTATCTGAAAGCTGCCGAGCAGACCACCGAACAAAACTACAATATGATTGACGGACAGATAAACAACACCCCGACCACCGCAGAACTGGAAGCAAAGGTAAAGGCAGGAGAAACCATTTCCCTTGTTGACCTTGCGGAAGCTGTCAAGGCTGACAAGGAACGCGGCAAAGCGGTGAAAATGGAAAAGAAGCCCTCTATCCGGGCGCAGCTTAGAGCAGACAAAGAAAAGACCGCACAGAAAAAAGCGGCAAAATCAAAAAATCACGAATTGGAGGTATGAACATGATTAGACTGACCGTTGAAGAAACAAACCTGTTGAGCATTTACAATGAGGGCGGCAAGCGTGGGCTTACGGAAAACATCAATGCTGCGCTGCCGTTCATGGACGAGGATATGCAGGAACTTGCGAAACGTACCCTTGCGAAAATCGCACCTCTGACAGAAAATGAGTATGTGGAGCTTGCCATTTTCGCCGCTGATGAAGTATGACCGGGGTTAAGCGGCTTACGCCGCCCCAAAGCCGGAAAGTCAACAGCCTTGTAAAAAAGGAGTGCTGCAACTGCGATAACGGACACTGTATTTTACTGGACGACGGGGAGGAATGTGTCTGCCCGCAGCTTATTTCCTATTCGCTTCTTTGCAAATGGTTTCAGACCGCCGTACTTCCCCTTGATAAGCTGCTGTATGCAGAGATTTTCAAGACCGAGGATAAAAAGCGTTGTACCGAGTGCGGAGCTTCTTTTGCGTCCACCTCTAACAGCGTCAAATACTGCCCGGACTGCCGGAAGCGTATTACCCGCAGACAGGCAGCGGAGCGTATGAGGAAACGACGCGCCCTTGTTACGCAGTAGGGGTTAAAAAAGTCTTGATTTACAGGGCATAACAGACACGAAACTTGCATAAGCGATACGGAATACCTTTTCCCTTAAAATCGGGGTTCTACTGCGTAACATATCAAATCATCTGCACCCACAAAAAACGGGCGCGGCGGCTATGATTACATGGCTGCTGCGTCCGTTCTTTTTTTGTCTACAATACTTCTATATTCGATATGAAACATACCATTGCGCCGAGTAATGTATCTTCATCTGTTTTTAAGACGAGCAATACATTCTCTCCGGGATAATGTCCGTAATCCAAATACTGCACATATCCTGTAAGTGTATTTTAGCTGTTAAATGTGATTTTGATTTTACTGCCTATATCAAGATACCTTTCTATGCCGTACATATCATTTTCTTCTATTATTTTGATACACGTTGTAATGTCAACAATTTTCATAATTATTCCCGTTCCTTTCCTTTCTCCCGTTCCTGTTCTTTGCCCTGCCGCAAAATGCTGTCTATGTTCTGCTTGATAACGTCGTATTCCTTGACCTGTTTTTTCAGCTTTCCATAATCAGCGTAAAGGGCTTCTTTCTGCGCTTGGAGCTTCCCGTATTCTTCCTGCATGGCGGCAAGGTTAGGAAGTTTAGTAACGCCCGCCGCTTTCAGTGTCTTTACTGCCGCTTCGTGGAGTATCAGACTGCTTTCCTGCTTTGCCCGGTATGTGTCCTTATCCTTTGCCCTGCGGTATGCTTCATAAATGGGTTTTGTCTTTTGGTAGGTGGTAACGTGCTTCATCAGCACTGCCATGTCTGCAAGCCGCTTCTCCACGCTCTTTAATGCGTCTGCTGTCTTTACATTTTCCGCATTTATTTCCTCAATCCGGCTGACTAAATCTGCGTACTGCTCAATCTTATGTTCCGTCAAGAAATTCATAGTCTTTGCAGCCAGTTTCAGATTATGGATTTTCGCCCACTGTTCATAGCCCCGGCTCTCTTGTGCCTTGATACTGTT
The DNA here is from genome assembly GCF_025148125.1 of Blautia wexlerae DSM 19850. Lineage (NCBI taxonomy): Bacteria > Bacillati > Bacillota > Clostridia > Lachnospirales > Lachnospiraceae > Blautia > Blautia wexlerae. The sequence goes on along the minus strand of NZ_CP102267.1, from coordinate 2,744,627 downwards.
TTCAATGTCGATAAGCAGCGATACGCCGCGCTGCTCTTTGGGAGCTTTCGCCGCCTTTGTGCGCTTGCCCTCTATCCGTTCTCTTATGGCTTCCTCTGTATAATCTGCACCGAGAGTTTTTAAGCGGGTAAACCGTTCCTGTCCGGGAGCGCGACAGGAGATATATTTTCCCGGCTTTATCTCATAGCCTGCCGCCTGTAACCGCTGCAACAATTCTTCAAAACTTGCTACTTGGGGGATAAGCGTATCAACGGCAATTTTCAGCTTGTCTTTCCAACTTGTACCGACCTTTTCTGCTTGATATTCTGCATAGCTTTTTCCCTTGCTGCCTTTGCCCGGAACGACAACCGACAGCCCGTTTTCCCGGCACAGCTTATCGCTCATGTTCCGTATGCCGTAGTAGCTGCGCTTATTGGAATTGTATTTATGGTAGTCAACAAAATTGACCGCACAAAAAATGATATGGTTATGGATATGCCCTTTGTCTATGTGGGTAGTTAAGACGTATTCATGCTGTCCCTTTGTTACCGCGTCGGCAAGCTGCTTTCCGATAGCGTGGGCTTTCTCATAGTCTACTTCTCCCGGCTCAAAGGACTGTATCAAATGGTGGGCGAGATTGTTCCCTTTCTCTATGGCTTGTGCAAGCGTAAATCCGAACTCAATGTCTGCCGTTTCATAGCTGCACCCAAAGGAGGACACAAGCATTTTCCCGTCTGTTTTATCCGGGTTTTGGATATAGTCAAGGGCTTTGCTCAACGTGCTTTTAATAGGCTTAATCTTTGTAACCGCCATATCTCCGCAAGCACCCCCTTTATTTCCTCTATGTCCTCTTGGTAGACGCTGCCTGTCGCATTGACACGCTTTGCAATCTGATTGATGTTGACCCCGATTTTCTGTATCTCTGCTGTCATGGCTTTTATGTCGCTATGGTCTGTCTGAATGATATACCCGTCAATGGCAATCTTGCGAAGATACGCCGCCATGTTCCGGGTGGGGACGAGCTTCATTTTCTGTTCAATCAATGCCCTTTCTTCCTCTGTTACATAGAATTTGATTTGTATTTTTCTTTTGCGTCCGTTCATGCAATCGCTCCTTTCCATTCCGAGGGTTTGGGACACTTCCCAACAAGCAATTTTCAACCGACACACCGCAGGACGGGAGGGCGAAAATACGGAAAAGGGTACTCTTTTCCTATGCTTGCTAAGAAAGTTTTTTCCTCACTTACCACTACAACGAAACTTCCAGTATGCCAAAAAAGTGCAAAAGAAAAACGCCGCAATCCTGCGACGCTTCAATCACTTTATGCAGACAAAAACGAGGGAACTTTATTCCCCTGTCCTGTCGTTGTTGGCTTCCTCTATGCCTTTTGCAGTAGCAGACATGATTTTTAAGTCCGTTTCGCTCATAGTGTCAAGCATGGTATCGAGCTGACGGCGGCGTGTGGACTTCTCCTGTTCCCGTTCCGGGAAAAAGAACTGGTCTACTGATACGTCAAGCAGGGTTACAAGCTCATACAAAATCTGTAAACTTGGGTGCTGCCCGCTGTTCTCAATGGACGCGATATATCGGGGCGCAATATTCAGCGTGTCGGCTAACTGATTGCGTGATATTCCCTTTGCTTTTCTTGCTGCTTTAATGGCTTGTCCGAAAGCCTTAAAATCAAATTTCTCTTTACTCTGCTTCATAATCATTTCACCCAGTTACATTTTACCGTTCACCTTTCTTTCAAGATATGAGTACACATATCATAGTATTGATAGTAATAGAGCATAAAACATGCAGAGTAAGGTTGCTATCACTCATACTGCCATATATAATATCTAATGACATCGAAAATTAAAGAAATTGATTAGAAATAGATTTTTGTTTGATAATCTTAAATCAGATATTTACAAGGGAGGTATATTTATGGCGCAGAGTATTTTAATTGTAGACGATGAAAAAGAAATTGTATCAATGCTGTATTGCTATTTCAGCAAACTTGGATATACGGTATATACTGCAACAGCAGGAAATGCTGCATTAAAAGAAGTAGAAAAAAAACCTGACATTATTTTGTTAGACGTTAATATGCCAGATATTGATGGATTTACTGTTTGTGAAAGAATACGGGATTATGTTTCATGCCCTATAATTTTTTTAACAGCACGCATTGAAGATAGTGATAAAATAAAAGGATTTTCTATTGGCGCAGACGACTATGTAATAAAACCATTTTCTGTTGATGAATTAGAAGCTCGCATTGCAGCACATCTTCGCAGAGAAAAAAGACACAATACATCTTCAAAGGTGCAATTTGATGAAGATATGGTTATAGATTATTCCTCACGTATTGTGTTTTATCATAATAAGGATATGGCTTTTACCAAAAAAGAATTTGATATAATATCTTTCCTTTCGCAAAACAAAGGAATTGTTTTTGACCGGGAAACTATTTATGAAAAAGTTTGGGGATTAGACGGCATTGGTGATAATACAGTTGTTACAGAACATATCAGACGTATTAGGGCAAAATTTTTATCTTTAGGCGATAGACCTTACATTGAAACTGTTTGGGGGTGCGGATATAAATGGAAAAATTAAAGAGAAGCAGATGGTTCAATCGGTTAAATAGCATGAGTATTAGAATGTCCTTTGTTCTTTATGCTTTGTTTTCGTTGTTGATTGGAATAATTATTTGTATATTTTTAATTTCAATGGTTGACAGATACAGAATAAATTTAAACTATAAGTATGAAAATATGTCAACAAGGTATGATATACCGGAAAATGGCTCATTTACCGCCACTTATAGTAATGACCAAACAAAATATACAATATTTGACACGAAAGGAAACGAGATATGCAAGTTCAATGTTGATTATCAAAAAGAACGCCCAGTACACGAATATGTCTATCCGAACCATGTTTCATATATCGAAGTTTTACCTAATTTTACAAGCCGGGATAGGCTTATTGACAGTGCTTTAGGTTCATTAAATATTGCAATTATTCCTATCGTATTATCTATTAGTATGATATGTTGTGTAACATTTTTTTATAAAAAAAAATTATCAAAACCCATTAAGCTATTAACTAATGCGTATCATAAAATTGAAGCAAATGACTTAGATTTTACATTATCATATCCATTAAATGATGAAATGGGGAAACTCTGTCACGCCTTTGAAAAAATGAAAGATTGTTTGTCGAAAAATAATGAAACTATGTTTAGACAATTTGCTGAACAGCGCCGTTTGAATGCTGCTTTTTCACATGACTTACGCACTCCTTTGACTTTACTAAAGGGTCATGCTACTATGTTGCTTTCCTTTATTCCCAAAGGCTTAGTATCACAAGAAGAAATATTAGACGAAATATCAGTAATGTCAAAAAATATTTCACGTCTTGAAAAATATGTAAATGCTATGACGAACTTATACAGGTTAGAGGATATTGATATTCCACGACAACAGATTACATTTCATTCACTTATTGATAATTTTAATAACACAGCGGAAGCACTTTGTTATGACAAACATTTTTCAATTACTGCAAGCGGTGATAATATAACCTTGTTTATCAATTTAGATACAGTCATGCAGATTTATGAAAATTTACTCTCTAATAGTATTAGATATGCAAAAAGTGATATTGCTATTAGCGTAGTAATAGAGAATAATAATTTGGTTATATCTGTTTCAGACGATGGTTGCGGGTTTAAAAATATTGAGATTGAAAAAGCAACATTACCATTTTATAAATCATCGAAAGATATATCTACTGAACATTTGGGGTTAGGGCTGAATATTAGTAAGATTTTAAGTGAAAGACATGGCGGAAATATCCAAATTGCTAATAATAAAGCAGGGGGAGCATGTGTTACAGTGAAAATAAATTGCAATGAAAGTTGATTGAAAATAGACATTTTATTGCTATTATAAATTTAAAAGAAAGGAGATAATGACAAATGAAAAAAATAATATGTATGTTTCTAACTTTATTGCTATTGGTGTGTATTGTTGGGTGTAGTCAAACAAAGGACAGTGATATTCATGTAGTACAAGATTATTCCGAAGAATATGAGGTTTCTCCTTATGGAAGTGAAGAAGCACTTGACACTTTGGACGATTTGAAGATTTCAATGAGTGCAGAAAAGGATTTAGACTTAAAGCACCTTTCATTTCTAATAGAAAATACTTCTGATAAAGAATACCGATATTCACCAAATTATTTTGAAATAGAAACTGAACAATCCGGCACTTGGTATCAACTTGAACAGCTTGATGACCCTTCAAAGAGCAATGAAAAGGATTGTTTTATTAAGCCTAACGAACGATTAACATTAGAAATTGATGTTAAAAGTTTTTATGGAGAATTGCCTGCTGGACACTATCGTTTGATTAAACAATTTGCGTTCTTTGAAAGTGAAAGAGATTGGGATTACGATACATATAATTTATCTTGCGAATTTACGATAAGGTAAAAATTCTCTACTTCATAAGCATGAAATAAAAAAAACCGCTTATGAAATAGAAAGTTCTCATGCCATTTTAACGGCGGTTTTGAAATAACAATCAAAACCGTCGTTTTCTTTTGAAAATCTAAAACAGAGGGCATATTAAAATCCTGCTATTCGGGGACACGACGGTATCAAGGAGGTATCGCCATGTCCTTTTTTCTATACCCTAATGGGTTACTATCAAAAAAAGCCATTATCCACCGACGGGGTATTCCGGCTATGTAGATGAACTATCAAATCAATTAAATACTGCTGTTATTTCCTATGCGTCTGTCTGCATTTTGCAGGCAGGCGCATTTCGCATTTTACAGAAGATTTTTCAAAAACTTTGCCCTCTTTTTGGCAAAGCAAAAAGTCGCCTGTATTATCCCGCGAAAAGGGGAGGTACTACCGCCTTTCGGCAGAAAGGAGGTGAACACCATGACACCTAATCGCAGGGAATTTGAAAAGCAATGTGCGTTTCAAAAGTTCTGTAAATCAGTACTTCACAATGAAGCGTGCAACACCCATGAGGAAATTCGTCGGCGCAGAGTTCGGGAGGTTACTTTTTCCAACCTTGCCTTGCATGAGGAACGGCAGCTTTATACCGTCGATAAGTATTTTCAAGACGAAAAAGCAGAGCCGTCCTATCAAATGGCAGGAAAAGAAATAACCCCAAAACTGCTACTTGAAGCTATCCGGGCTTTACCCGAAGAACGGCGCAAAATTGTACTGCTGTATTACTTTGAGGGATTGACTGATATAGAAATCGCAAAGCAGCTCAATATCTCAAGAAGTACGGTACAGTATCGCCGGACAAGCTCCTTTGAGCAGTTAAAAAAATATTTGGAGGAAAACGCTGATGAATGGATTGAATGGTAAACCGACCGAGTACCCGGAAAATGCCCTTGTTCCTTATCCTGTTATTTTGGCGGCGAGCAAAGGCGACCCGGACGCAATGAAGATTGTATTGCAGCATTTCAGCGGCTACATAGCAAGTCTTTCCATGCGAAAGCTCTATGATGAGCGAGGAAATGTTTATTTTGGAGTAGACGAAGAAATACGCGAAAGGCTGCAAGCAAAACTAATGAGGGCAATCCTCACATTTAGGGCTGAATAAACCAACAAGGTATTGGAACGCTTCCCCCTTTTCCGTTCCATATCGCAGAACAGCCCTCTGCTCTTTGACAAAGAAAGCGGTGCAATAGAACGGCGACGCAGTATAAGGCAAATCAGATACATTCGATGTATGGGGAGCCGTTGGGCTGATACGCCATGACCGAAAGGAGGGACAAAACGAGCGAAAACTATCAGCGTTCCAAAGCAGATTTAGCAACTCTGTCGCCACAATCCATATATCGGTATAATGATACTCCTTTACCGCCGTAGTCCGAGCGTTAGAAGCGTCGCAGACAACGGGTAGAGCTGCATGAGAACCATGCGGAAGTGAAATTCTTGTGAGGTTTGCTAAAACCGTCTGATGAGCCTTTATAATTTTACAATAGTTTTATAGTTCAAGAAAGGGGAGAGAATAAATGAATAATGAAACACAGGTACAGATACAAAATAAGTTTTGTTTAACGATTGATGAAGCAGTAATTTATTTTAATATTGGAGAAAAGAAATTAAGAAAACTTGTTTCAGATAATTTGGACTCCGGTTTTATTATTCAAAATGGAGTGAAGTTTCTTATCAAAAGGAAACGATTTGAAGATTTTCTGAATGACCTGACAGCAATTTAATAAATATAGGATAATCAGTAGCCATATCGGATAGGCTATATAGTCTTTCCGCTTTGAGTGCTGCTTGATAAAAGGATAGAAAAAGGGCTTTGCTTATGATATAATTTAATATATCGTGGCGAGGCTCTTTTTGTACGAAAGGAGCATAGACATGAGCGGAAAAAGACGAGATAGCAAAAATCGTATTCTTCGCAATGGAGAGAGCCAACGCCGGGACGGACGATATGCGTTCAAATATATTGATACAACAGGTAAACCGCAGTTTGTTTATAGTTGGAAATTAGAAAAGACAGATAAGACACCACAGGGAAAGCGCGACGACCTTTCATTAAGGGAAAAGGAAAAGCAGATAATGAAAGCGATTGATGATGAAATCGTCCCGCGTGGTGGGGAAATGACCGTTTTAGAACTGGTAAAGAAATATCTTTTACAAAAAACGGGAGTACGGCATAACACAGAAGCAAATTACAATTTTGTTCTCAATATTATTAAGAAAGAGGACTTTGGTAAAAAGCGGATAGATAAAGTGAAACTGTCCGACGCAAAATGTTGGCTGATAAAGTTACAGCAGGACGGGCGCGGGTATAGCTCTATTCATTCTATCAGAGGTGTTGTAAGACCAGCTTTTCAAATGGCGGTAGATGATGATTTGATACGCAAAAATCCGTTTGAATTTCAGCTTGCTACGGTTGTTGTAAACGACAGCGTAACAAGAGAAGCAATTACAAGAAAGCAAGAACGAGCATTTCTTGAATTTGTGGCAAATGATAAGCACTTTTGCAGATATTATGAGGGGATTTTTATCTTATTCAAAACAGGGCTTCGTATTTCAGAGTTTGTGGGATTGACATTATCAGATTTGGATATGCAGAATAGAAAAATTAGTGTCAATCATCAGTTACAAAGAAAACGGAATATGGAGTATGTAATTGAAGATACAAAGACTTCTTGTGGCACAAGAGAAATCCCTATGACAGATGAAGTTTATAAGTGCTTTCAACGTATTATTTCCAGTAGAAAGAAACCGAGGGTTGAACCTATTGTAGGAGGTAAATGTGGCTTCTTATATTTGGATAAAAACGATATGCCTATGGTAGCCTTGCACTGGGAAAAATACTTTCAGCATATTTGCGAGAAGTATAATAGTATTTATAGAGTGCAAATGCCAAAGGTTACGCCACACGTTTGCCGTCACACTTTTTGTTCTAATATGGCTAAAAGCGGCATGAACCCTAAAACTTTACAGTACCTCATGGGACATTCTGATATTAGCGTCACGTTAAATACTTATACACATATAGGCTATGACGACGCGAAAGAGGAACTGAAACGGGTAGTAAATGGCGAGTAGTAAAATGAGTATTCAGCCCTTAATTTACTACTTTTTGTACTACTTTTGAGGTAAAAGATGTGCTAATTTATGCTACGATATGCCACGAATGAGAGGAAACAGCAAGCGAAAGAAAATGCCGATACATCAAGGAAATACAGTAAATTCAAGGAGTTTTACATAGATGATTAGAGTATTATTTATTTGCCATGGGAACATCTGCCGCTCACCAATGGCAGAATTCATTTTTAAAGACATGGTTTCTAAACAAGGTCTTTCAGACCGATTTTATATCGCATCTGCTGCAACCAGCACTGAGGAGATATGGAATGGAATCGGGAATCCGGTATATCCTCCGGCGCGAGAGGAGCTTGCTAAGCATGGGATTGATTGTAAGGGTAAGCGCGCAGTTCAACTGACGAAGGCAGATTATGATAAATATGATTATATTCTCGGTATGGACCACTGGAATCTGAAGAATATGTTAAGAATATTGAAATCAGATCCAGAGGACAAGGTTAAACTTCTTCTGGATTACAGTGATGACCCGAGGGATATCGCAGATCCGTGGTATACAGGTGGATTTGATGTCACATATTCAGATGTGGTGGAGGGCTGTGAGGCTTTTCTGGAATATCTGAAAGATAAAAAGAAACTGTAATAAATATTGTCGATGAAATTTACTTTACAAATAGCTGTGGCTATTTTATACTATGTCTACAGCGACTCTTAAGGGAGCTTTCGCTCCCTTATTTTCTTTTTTCCGAAAACGGAAAGTCAACATTCAAATCAGGGCATCCTGCCCGTATTATTTTCAAAGCAAGAAAGGAACTGAATATGCAGAAAGACTATGAAACATTCGTAGAGAAACTGGAGATTGGTATTTACGAGGCTACAGGGATTCCGAGGGAAAATATTTCTTTTGAGAAAGAAGGCGGGAGGTTTGCGCCTGTAGGAGACAGACTGCTGGTGAAGTTTGCAGAGCATGATGATGCCTGGGAGGTCTGTGGACTTTATACACAGGAACTTTTTAAATCTTATCAGAATGGCAGTCCGTTTGAGGAAATTATAAAAGAAATCACAGATGATCTGAATCGGATAAAAAAGGCGGATATTTATGAGAAAACAAGAGTGATCAGGGATTATGAGAAGACAAAACCACGCCTGTTTATAAGATTGCTGAATGCAGATAAATATTCCGCGGATCTTCAGGATGCGGTGTATAAAACTCTTGGTGATATTGCACTTGTGCTTTATATGAAAGTTACGGAATATGAAGGATGTGTGACAAGTACAAAAATCCGGCAGGGAATGCTGGAACAGTGGGGGAAAGAATGTGATGAAGTGTTTAAGGAGGCGATTCTCAATACGTATTTTATGAGTCCGCCCAGAATTTACAGATGGGAACAGATGATTTTTAATCCGGAATATGAAGGTGAAAGTTTTATGAATCTGGGTGATAAGTGTGAATTGAAGAAAGATGCAATGGGAAATTGTCTCAGTACAACGAAGAAAACAAATGGTGCAGTTGCAGTGTTCCTGCCGGGAGTGGCAGAACAATTGGCATATATGCTGGATTCCGATTTCTATATGGTGTTTACCAGTGTACATGAGGTAATGATCCACAATGATAAATTTGTAGAACCTGAAGATTTGCAGTGTGTTTTGCGGGATACGATCAGGGAGGCTACACCGAAAGAGGACTATCTGACGTCGAGAATCTACCAGTACAATAGGGAAACACATAAATTTATCTGTGTAACTCCGCTGGAAAAAGATGAGAAATAAAAATATGAGAGTACTCCATAAAAAAGTACTCTCATATAAAGGATATTTAGAAACGTTATGAATAATTTATACGGTTATCCGAGCAGTGCAGAGTCATTGCTGAACTCTTCTCCGCTTGCTTTTTCAAACTGATCCAGAAGGTTTTTAACTGTCAGTTTTTTCTTTTCTTCTCCCTGGATATCCAGAATGATTTTTCCTTCCATCATCATGATCAGACGATTGCCATGTGCAATAGCGTCCTTCATGTTGTGAGTGATCATCAATGTCGTAAGGTGATCGCGGTTTACGATCATATCTGTAATTTCCAGAACTTTGGCAGCTGTTTTTGGATCAAGAGCTGCGGTATGTTCATCCAGAAGCAGAAGCTTTGGTTTCTGAAGCGTTGCCATCAGAAGAGTAAGAGCCTGTCTCTGACCACCCGAGAGAAGTCCTACTTTAGAAGTCAGTCTGTCTTCCAGACCAAGACCAAGAATTTTCAGGAGCTCTTTGTATTCTTCGCGCTCTGCTTTAGTGATTCCGGAGCGGAGAAGACGGGATTTTCCGCGGCGTTTTGCAAGTGCAAGGTTTTCTTCGATACCCATTGTTGCAGCGGTTCCTGTCATTGGATCCTGAAACACACGTCCAAGATATGTAGCACGTTTATGTTCAGAAAGTTTTGTAACATCAATATTGTCGATAAGGATCTGTCCTTCATCAACCGGCCAGGTTCCTGCAACAGCATTTAGCATAGTAGATTTGCCGGCGCCGTTTCCTCCGATAACAGTTACAAAATCGCCTTCGTTCAGCTTCAGGTTCAGACCATTTAATGCACGTTTCTCATTAATGGTTCCGGGATTAAAGGTTTTATAGATATTTTTAAGTTCAAGCATTTTTATTTACCTCCCCTTTTGGCTGGTTTATTAAAGTATTTGCCTTTCCAGTATGGGAATGCAAGGAAGAGAGCAACTACGATTGCGGACAGCATCTTCAGCAGGTCAGTGTCGATACCCATCCAGATAACAATCTGAAGTACCAGATAATACAGAATGGAACCGAAGATAACTGCTAACAGGCGAAGGGCAAAGTTGCGGAAAATACGTCCAAAGATTGCCTCGCCAATAATAACTGCTGCCAGACCGATAACGATGGAACCACGTCCCATGTTGACATCTGCAAATCCCTGATACTGTGTAAGGAGTGCACTGGAAAGTCCTACCAGACCGTTGGAAATCATAAGTCCGAGAACTTTATTCATGTTTGTGTTGATACCCTGGGCGCGTGACATATTTGGGTTACATCCGGTTGCGCGAAGGGAACAGCCAAGCTCTGTTCCAAAAAACCAGTAGAGAATGGCAATCAGGAGAATACACATAACTGCTACAATAAAAATTGTGTTTTTGGAAAGAGATGCATTTTTTATATGTCGCAGGGAAACCAGAAGATTATATTTATCAACGTTGATTGCCTGATTTGCTTTTCCCATGATCTTCAGGTTTACGGAATACAGAGATAACTGTGTCAGGATTCCGGCAAGGATTGCGGGAATTCCCATAAAGGTGTGGAAAATTCCGGTCGCAAGGCCTGCCAGCATTCCGGCGAGAGTAGCGGCCAACATAGAAATCCAGACATTATGACCGGAAAGCATCATCATAATACACACTGCACCACCGGTGCACATAGTGCCATCAACTGTAAGGTCTGCAATATCAAGAATACGGAAAGTGATATAAACACCGATTGCCATAATTCCCCAGATCAGACCCTGGGCTACTGCACCCGGAAGTGCAGTGATTAATGTTAAAATTTGCATTTGTAATTTCCTCCTGTTGAGATGCGAAAAGCGAGAGAGGCGTCAAACCTTTCCCGCTGATCGCATATAAATTGAATTTTTTATAACTGTTTGATAGGCTGTTATTTAAAATCCTGTTGGTGTGAGTATTTTTCAACTGTCTGACCGGATTTATTTGGCAGTTTCTTCAGCAGCCTCGCCGATTGCAACATAATCGTCCGGAACTTCGATGCCCAGCTCTTCGCAGATATCTTTGTTATATTCTTTTGTGAAGTTTGGTGCATATTCGATCGGCATTGTGGAAATATCTTCACCGTCCTTTAAAATCTTAACAGCCATCTTACCGGTTGTAACACCAAGGTCATAATAGCTGATGGAAAGTGTCGCAACACCGCATCCGCTGCAGATACCTTCTTCGCCTGTGATTACCGGAACTTTTGCCGGAAGGCAGATGTTGTTGATGATCTCTGTGTTGGAAGCAACTGTATTATCTGTCGGTACATAAATTACATCACTTGCGTCAGTTGCTGTTGTAGCAACAGAAGAGAGATCATTAGAGTCAGAGAATGCATAATATTCACATGTATATCCGAGTTTTTCAAGTTCAGCTTTTACTGTATCTACCTGATACTGAGAGTTTGCTTCGGCAGAACAGTAGAGAAGACCTACATTTTTTGCATCCGGGAAAAGTTCATTGAGCATTGCTGCCTGCTGATCAAGGGGAGCAAGGTCTGCAGTTCCGGAAATATTTCCGCCCACAGTCCCGTCGAAATCATCCAGTCCAAGTGCAACACCGTATTCAGTAACAGAAGTACCAAGAATCGGAATATCGCTTGTTCCTGCTGCAGCTGCCTGAAGAGCAGGAGTTGCATTTGCAAGAATCAGGTCAACATTATTGGAAACGAAGCTGTTAATGATTGTAGAACAGGTGTTGGAATCTCCCTGTGCGTTCTGCTCGTCAAAGGTAACTGCGTCTTCTCCCAGTTCTTTGGTGACTTCATCCTTGAATCCCTGTGTCGCAGCGTCGAGAGCTTCGTGCTGTACAAGCTGACAGATACCGATTGTATATTTGTCTCCGTCAGCAGCACTTGCTGTTACTGCGCAGGTTCCCATAGCCATGGCTGCTGCAAGAGTGATTGCTAATGCTTTTCTTTTCATAATGATATATCCTCCTAATATAATGTTTAAATTAAGTCAGGTAAGAATTGCGTTTATTATTTGATAATATAAAACTTACCTGAATCCGAAAGATTTTCTGCAGGGAAAGCAGTACTGGTAAATGATTCGGATAATGTCATCGGGCTATTCGACTATGACGTTTTAAAGTATAACGCTTTAGTGTGAAAAAGTCAAGCGACCTGCACAATTATATTTTTAATTCATATAGTATAAAGAGTATATGAAGAAAGCAGAGTGTCGTCATGGCATATTCAATCATGCTGGATGCCGGACATGGAGGTCAGGATCCGGGAGCCGTATATAAGGGAAGACAGGAAAAGAATGACAATCTTAAACTTGCTCTTGCGGTAGGTGAGATTTTAAAAAATAAAGGGATTGATATCTCTTATACCCGTACCGGTGATGTCTATCAGACACCTTTTGAGAAGGCACAGCTTGCAAATCAGGCAGGAGTAGATTACTTTATTTCATTTCATCGAAACAGCAGCCCAAAGGAAAATCAGTATAATGGAGCGGAAGTTTTGATTTATGATAAAAGCGGGATTAAATATCAGATGGCTGAGAATATTCTGGGAGCTCTGGGAGAAGTGGGATTCCGCGAAATCGGTGTAAAAGAGCGGCCGGGACTTGTGGTCCTCAGACGAACCAGGATGCCGGCTCTTTTAATAGAAACCGGATTTATCAATTCCGAAGAAGATAATAAACTGTTTGATAACAAGTTTAGCGATATAGCTCAGGGAATTGCAGATGCGATTCTTGGAAGCCTGGATGAGGAAACAGTGCAGGAACCGCTTTATTACAGAGTGCAGACTGGAGCGTTCAGAAAAAAAGAGAATGCGGACCGTATGTTATATCAGTTACTGGAAAAAGGTTATCCCTCTTTTATGTTACATGAAAACGGATTGTATAAAGTTCAGACAGGTGCCTATCAGCAGATTGGTAATGCAGTAAATATGGAGCAGAGACTGAGGGATGATGGTTACAGTACGGTTATTGTGACAAAATAGCCTTCTGGAAATATTGGAAGTCTGTGCATCGCGAAGCGTGTTGCTGTGAACAGAGTGAACAGTAACATAAGCAGTGGGGGACATAGTTTTAAGAATTAACTTGGTTGTACGTTAATAGAAAAAATATGGTACACTGTATCTATCTATAGAAATCTTCGTAAATAATGCATATTGTTCCGGTTCATCAGAGCGTGAATTTTTGTTGGACTGTTACAAACGCATTATTTGAGAGGTGCTGTAGAAAAAACAGATAACGAGGAGTTAGTAATGATGAATGACGTATATGAAAAATTTTTAAAAAGTTCAGAAGAGTTTATTTTTGCAGAAAACAAGCCGGAAAAATCTGATATTATTTTTGTCCCTGGAAATGGTTATCCGCAGATGGCGGAAAAAGCAGCAGAATTGTTTAAGAAAGGGATGGCGGACTGGATTCTGCCCAGTGGAAAATACAGTGTAGTAAATGGAAAGTTTTCAGGCGTTCTTGAAAAAAGCAATGTATATGATAAGGAATATGGAACAGAATGGGAATTTCTCAGGGATGTTCTTATAAAAAACGGAGTTCCGGATCAGAAAATCCTGAAAGAAGACCAGGCAACCTTTACTTATGAGAACGCAATTTATTCCAGACAGGTGACAGATCATGCAGAACTGGAAATAGAAAGAGCGATTTTGTGCTGCAAATCTTACCATGCAAGAAGATGTCTGATGTATTATCAGCTCTTGTATCCGAAAACAGAATTTTATGTGGTGCCTGTGAATGCAGATGGAATTACCAGAGAAAACTGGAAAAAGAACGAAGAAGGAATTGATGCGGTTACAGGAGAACTCTCCAGAATCGTGAAACAATTTTCACTGATGCTGGAGAGATGACAGTTACGGCTGTTCTTCTGTTTCAGTTTTCTTCTCGGGAAGCCAGATGTGGACAAGTTCGATTCTGTTTTTGTCCAGACGGTCAACAACCAGGCGGATGCCACTTTCAAGTGTGACAGACTGACCCTCTTTGGGAAGGCAGTCAAGCTGTTCAATAATATATCCGCCAATAGAATCATAATCTTCAGATTCCAGATTAATATGGAGGGCTTCGTTGATATCATCCAGCTTGGCAGAACCCTGAACAACATATTCTCTTTCAGGCTGGATTTCTTTAATATCTTCGACTTCATCCTCATCGTATTCGTCGCGAATCTCACCTACGATCTCTTCCAACAGGTCTTCCAATGTGACCAGACCCGCTGTGGCACCGTATTCGTCCAGAACGATTGCCAGATTGACGGATGCTTTACGCATTTCAATCATCAGGTCTGCTGTAGCTTTGTATTCATAGGTAAAATAAGGCTCACGCAGGATGTTGCGGATTGAAAAAGGTTTGTCCTTTGGATAAACAAGAAGATCTTTCATATTGATAATACCGATTACGTTATCAGTGTTGTCCTCATAAACCGGAAAACGGGTATGCATATCTTCACTGAAGACCGCCATAAGTTCATCATAGGAAAAATTGATATCTATAAAGGTCATGTCGATTCTGGGAATCATGACATCTTTTGCAGTTGAATCGCCAAAATCAAACACATTGTAGATCATCTGTTTTTCTTCGTTTTCAATGACGCCGTCTTTTTCACCTACATTGACGAGGGTACGCAGTTCATGTTCAGTCATGGCATTTGCCTTTTCGTCCGGGTTAACATGCAGAATGACCAGTACACCTTCTGTTATTTTATTTACAATGAAAACAACGGGAGTAAGGAGAATCATAAGCCCGTATATTATTCTTGAATAGGCCAGGGACAATTTTTCAGCATGAATTGTTGCCAGGTTTTTGGGGGTTATCTCACCGAAAATGAGAATCAGCAGAGTCAGGATGCCGGTTGTGATTCCTACATATGCGTTTCCCAGAATCTTTATGGTGAGTGTAGTCATGAGAGAAGAAACAGACATATTTACAATGTTGTTTCCGATTAATACGGTACTGAGCATCTTTGGGGAATTGGAAATTATTTTTTCCAGAATAACAGCACGTTTGTTGCCCTGCTCGGCAAGAGACTGTATCCGAATCTTATTTACGGTTGTCATAGCGGTTTCCGCAGAAGAAAAAAATGAAGAAAGTGCGATCAGTATCAGAATCGCCACCGCCTGAAAGGCAATACTTGAATCCAAGATTTATTCACTCCTTTTGATTATCTTTATTGATTGAATCATATCATAAAACATTTAAGCAAAATATACATGATTTCATATAAAAAATCAAGAAAAAGCTTTTGGTTCAAAGATAGTATAAAAAAATTTAAAAGAGGACTGTCGAAAAAGTAAGATTTGTGTTATAATTCACTCGATTAAAATGAAAAAAAACATTACAGAATATTTACAAAATGATAAAAGTTTGATAATATACAGATATGTAATATTATTGTATTACGTAAAAAGAGAACTGATATTTGGCTGAAAGTAAAAAAATGATTATCAGGAAACATAAGAATCGAATATAAATATAGAGGTGCGATATGTCCAATAATATAAGAATAAGAAAAAATAAATTAAAAGGAACGGGTATTTTGGCGGCAGCGGCTTTAACAGCGGCTTTGATTGCAGGAAATAATATACCGGGTGTAACAAGACAGGTCAGTGCGGCTGAGTCACAGGAGAATACTGTGTCTTCTCTGATCCCGGACAACATTACGCTTGATAAGCCTGTAGAACTTGCGGATGTAGAACTTCCGGCAACGGAATATGGAACTTTTGAATGGGCAGATGGAAGTTTCGTTCCTGCACAGCGTGTACAGAGCTGTGAGGTACTTCTTATACCGGCAGAAGGGCAGGATTTAAGCCATGTGGATGGATGGGATCCGGAGAGCGGCGCGGTTGTCGGTTACATCAATGTAATAGTGAACAGTATTACGGATAGTGATAATGTTGATAAGACAGAAGGCTCAGGTAAAACAGATCCAACAGAAAATGCAGATCCAACAGAAACGCCTGAAACTTCGTCAGAAAAACCTGCCGCAGATGAAAACGCTGATACAGACAATAAAGAAGATAAGGAAAGTAAATCAGATCAGGATAATAAAACTGATACAGACAATGAAGAGAATAAGATTGAAGAAGATAAAACAGATAATAAAAACAACAAAGATAATAACAGCAATGCAGATAAGACGGATAAAGATACAGAAACTACCGGTAAGCTGGAACCTGCAGATGATATGACACAGGATAAAGAAGATACGAAGAAAGATGATGAAGATGGCGCAGGTGATAATATCTTTGATAATCCTGTTCTGCCGGACGATAAGGATGACCGTCCTACAGATGCAGAGGATTCTCTTTCTGATGAAGAAAAAGAAGAGAGGGCCGCACTTAATCATACCTGCGACGGTATTACAGTAAGCGGAGTTAATCTTCCATGGTATGTACAGTTCAGAGTTTCAAGCGGTGACAGCTATCAGTTTACCAATGAATCAGATGCAATGATTTTCCAGTCTTATGAATTTGAACTCTGGGATCTTAAGAATAATACAGAATACGAGATCCCTAATGGAGATTATATCAGTGTCACTGTGCCGGTAAAATCCGGATATCAGTATACTATCGAACATCTCCTGGATAACGGGGCAACTGAGACGATTATTCCGAGTGTAGAGAATGGTATTATGGTATTCAGCACACATTCTTTCAGTCCATTTGGAATTGCAGGAAGCAGACAATTAGTAGGACCTGATGCGGGGAATGATACGGACGACACAGATGCGGTAACTCCTGCACCGGCTTCCTCCGACAGTCAGAGCTCTGATTCCGGAAAGAACAATACAGTATCTGTGAATGACAGTTCTGACAGCAATAATGGTTCTTCTTCTGATCAGAATGATAATTCAACGGAAAATAAAGCTGTGAAAAATAACAATACAGTAAATACTGGAGATACAACATCAATTATGCCGTTTGTGATACTGTTTGTGGCAGCTGCAGTGATCGCCGGTGTGGCTGTATTTATAAAAAAGAGAAAGAAATAAAAGAATAACACTGATTCCTCCCCCATATAGTTTAACAGGAGGGGAAGCAATGAAAGTCAGAGCAATTTTGAAATCACTATTATTTGCATATGCATTAACAGGAGTGGCATTACTGCTTTTGGCCCTGGTACTGTTTGCTTTTGATCTGGGAGAAACAGCTGTAGATGCGGGTATTATTATAATTTATGTACTTGCATGTTTCATGGGAGGCTTTATGGCCGGCAAAATTGTGCGTAAAGACAAATATCTGTGGGGTGTTATCACAGGTCTGGCTTACTATGTATTACTGTTGACTGTCTCTGTTATGGCAAAAGGCGGCTGGGATATGAGTGCAGCTCATGCAGTTACAACATTTTTTATGTGCACAGGCGGTGGAACACTGGGTGGAATGCTGTCGTAAAAAAAAGCTTTTAAAATGAAAAGATATATGATATACTATGCCAAGAATATAATTACATAAGGAGGATAGAGTTATGGAACATATCAAAACCCTGAATACAAAGAATTTACAGAACACTGTAAAAAAAGGTGGATGTGGCGAGTGCCAGACTTCCTGCCAGTCCGCATGTAAAACTTCCTGTACAGTAGGAAACCAGAGCTGCGAGCAGAAATAAGATCAGCTATGGAGAAATGAGATAAGCAGCGGAACTTTTATTCCGCTGCTTATCTTACGCTTAGAAAGGATTTTAGTAAAATGAGTCTGATTCACCGTTATAAAAGCAATGGCTTTAATATTGTACTGGATATCAACAGTGGATGCATCCATCTGGTAGATGAGGTTACATATGAGGTCCTTCCATATCTGGAAGAGGGCCTTGGCACAGAAGCTATTGCAGAGAAACTGGAAAACAAATATAACAGAGAAGATATTGAGACATCTGTAAGAGAATGTAATAAGCTGAAAGAAGATGGAATGCTTTTTACAAAAGATGTTTATGAGAATGTAATTGAAGAATTTTCAAATAACCGGCAGACCGTTGTAAAAGCATTGTGCCTGCACATTGCTCATGACTGCAATCTGGCCTGCCGTTATTGTTTTGCCGAAGAAGGCGAATATCATGGCAGAAGAGCTCTTATGTCTTATGAAGTCGGCAAAAAAGCTCTTGATTTCCTGATCGCGAACTCCGGTTCCAGGAAAAACCTGGAAGTAGATTTCTTTGGCGGCGAGCCGCTGATGAACTGGCAGGTTGTAAAAGATCTGGTAAAATATGGCAGAGAGCAGGAAAAGCTTCACAATAAGAAATTCCGTTTCACTTTAACAACAAACGGAGTTCTTCTGAATGATGAAGTAATGGAATTCTGCAATAAAGAGATGGGCAACGTTGTACTGAGTGTGGACGGACGTAAGGAAGTACATGATTACATGCGTCCATTCAGAAAAGGTGCAGGAAGCTATGACCTGATCATGCCGAAGTTCCAGAAGTTTGCAGAATCCAGAAATCAGGACAAGTATTATGTAAGAGGTACTTTTACCCACCATAATCTTGATTTCTCCAAGGATGTGCTTCATCTGGCAGATCTTGGATTCAAACAGATTTCTGTAGAGCCTGTAGTTGCGGCTGATACGGAGGAATATGCGATCCGCGAGGAGGATATCCCCCAGATCATGGAAGAGTATGATACTCTTGCAAAAGAAATGATTAAAAGAGAGAAAGAGGGAAAAGGATTTAACTTCTTCCATTTTATGATCGACCTTACAGGTGGCCCTTGTGTATACAAGAGACTGTCAGGCTGCGGTTCAGGAACAGAGTACCTGGCTGTAACACCCTGGGGTGATTTTTACCCATGTCACCAGTTTGTTGGTGAAGAACAGTATCTCATGGGAAATGTAGACGAAGGCATCACAAAGCCGGAAATCCAGAAGGAATTCGGCGGATGCAACGTTTACACAAAGAAAGACTGCAAAGACTGCTTCGCACGTTTCTACTGTAGTGGCGGATGTGCGGCAAATGCATTCCATTTCCAGGGAGATATCAAAGGCAATTATGAAATCGGATGCGAACTCCAGAGAAAACGTGTGGAGTGCGCCATCATGATAAAAGCCGCACTGGCATGTGATTAGTGGGCAGTAATCTGTCTGACTGATACCGCCGTCGGCTGTTATCATAACAGAAAATGGCTGGCAGGCGGATGAACATGACCGCGGACAAAAAATCAAGAAGGGAAAAGAACTATGAAGAAAAGTAAAGGAATCGTAGTGCTGCTTCTGACACTGATCCTGACTGTGTTCTTTTGCTTTACTGCAGCCGTAGGTATCGGTCCTACCGGAACCGGTGCAGCAAAACATATCAACACGGGTCTTGATCTTGCCGGTGGTGTCAGCATTACCTACCAGGCTAAGGAGAGCAATCCGACAAGCGAAGAGATGTCAGATACGATCTACAAGCTTCAGAAGCGTGTAGAGCAGTACAGTACTGAGGCTCAGGTATACCAGGAAGGATCAGACCGTATTACAGTTGAAATTCCTGGTGTTACAGATGCAGATACTATTTTGAATGATCTGGGTAAACCAGGTTCCCTGTATTTCATCACAAAAGAAGATGCTGACGGAAACCAGAACTTTACTACAGGACAGGATGGATATGTTCTCTCCAGAACTATGGATGAGATCAAGGAATCCGGAAGTGTTGTTCTGGAAGGTTCTGATGTAGCAGATGCCCAGGGTGGTGCGATCCAGAATCAGAACACAAGTGCAAAGGAATATGTGGTAAGTCTTACTCTTACTTCTGATGGAGAAAACAGTGGTAAAACAAAATTTGCAGAAGCTACAAAGAATAATGTAGGCAAGCAGATCGCTATCGTCTATGACAATAACATTATCAGTGCTCCGAATGTAAATGAAGAGATTTCCGGCGGAAAAGCACAGATCAGCGGAATGTCTGACCTGGAAGAAGCACAGAACCTTGCTTCTTATATCCGTATCGGTTCTCTGGGACTGGAACTGGAAGAACTTCGTTCCAGTGTTGTAGCTGCACAGCTTGGTGAAGAAGCAATCTCTACAAGTGTTCTTGCAGGTGCGATCGGTCTGATCATCGTTATTATCTTTATGATCATTGCATACCGCGTACCTGGTGTAGTTGCAGGTATCGCACTGATTCTTTATACATCATTAATGCTGATCACGCTGAATGCCTTTGATATTACTCTTACTCTTCCGGGTATTGCGGGTATTATTCTTGGTATCGGTATGGCGGTGGATGCCAATGTTATTATTTATGCCCGAATCAGAGAGGAAATTGGTGCAGGAGTTTCAGTAAGGAATTCTATTAAGTCCGGTTTCAGCAAAGCTTTCTCTGCAATCTTTGATGGAAATATTACAACACTGATCGCAGCCTTTGTGCTGATGTGGCTTGGTTCAGGTACTGTTAAGGGATTTGCTTATACACTTGCCCTTGGTATCGTGATCTCCATGTTTACAGCACTGGTTGTATCCAGACTGATTGTAAATGCACTTTATGCAGTTGGTGTACGTGATCCGAAATTCTACGGATCTGCAAAAGAACGTAAGGCAGTTGATTTCCTTGGAAAGAAGAAAGTATTTTTTGCTATTTCCATTATCCTGATCCTCTGCGGTCCGGCAGCGATGTTTGCTAATTCGCATGCAGGAAACAAAGCGTTAAATTACAGCCTTGAGTTCTCAGGCGGTACTTCTACGACTGTTACATTTAATGAAGATATGGATATTAAGACCATTGATTCTGAAGTAACTCCTGTTGTAGAAGAGGTGACAGGAGATAAAAATGTTCAGCCTACAAAGGTAGTCGGAACAAATCAGGTTGTGATCAAGACACGTTCTCTGAATCAGAGCGAACGTGAAGCTCTGCAGAGTGCACTGGTTGAGAAATTTGGTGTAGATGACAGCACGATTTCCACAGAAAGTATTTCTTCTACAGTAAGTAGTGAAATGCGTCGTGATGCGATCGTAGCCGTTATAGTAGCTACAATCTGTATGCTTCTTTATATCTGGTTCAGATTTAAAGACATCCGTTTTGCAAGCAGTGCGGTATTGGCGCTTCTGCATGATGTTCTGGTTGTACTTGCATTCTATGCTATTGCCAGAGTATCTGTCGGTAATACATTTATTGCCTGCATGCTTACAATCGTAGGTTATTCTATCAATGCTACAATCGTTATTTTTGACCGTATACGTGAGAACCTTCACAGTGGTTCCAGAGAAAAACTGGCAGAAATTGTAAACACAAGTATCACTCAGACTCTTACAAGAAGTATTTATACCTCTTTTACAACTTTTGTTATGGTAGCTGTTCTTTATATCATGGGTGTTTCTTCTATCCGTGAATTTGCAGCACCTCTGATGGTTGGTGTTCTTGTCGGTGCATATTCTTCTGTATGTATTACAGGTGCGTTGTGGTATGTGATGAAAAAGAAATTTGCAGGAAAAGGACAGCCGGCAATTGCTGCAGCTTCCGCATCTGCAAAGTCCTCTTCAAAGCCGAAGAAAGCACGTGATGTATCACAGAAAGATCCGACTCAGCCAAAGAAGAAAAACAGAAAAAGAGTAGCTGAACGTCTGGCTGCCGAAGAAGCAGCTAAAAAACAGCAGAATGATGATGCTGAATAAAACAATAATTGTCTGAAAAACAGGCAGACAGAAATATCCCGGGGTAAAACTCCGGGATATTTTTATGAGGAGAGAAAATATATGGAGAAATGGGTAATAGCAGCAAAAAGAGCAGATTTTAACCAGATCGGTCAACAGTTTCATATTGATCCGGTGATTGCGAGACTGATCAGGAACAGAGATGTGATCGGAGAAGATAAGATAAGAGAGTATCTGTCAGGAACAGTACAAGAGCTTCCTTCTCCCTGGCTGATGAAGGATATGGAAAAAGCTGTAGATATCCTGGAGAAAAAAATATCGCAGAAAGCAAAAGTCCGTATTATTGGTGATTATGATATTGATGGTGTGACCTCTACATACATTTTAATGAAAGGCCTTGCGAGGATCGGAGCAGATGTGGATACTTATATTCCGGACAGAGTTGCAGACGGATATGGGATTCATGCACATCTTATAGAAAGAGCGGAAACGGACCGGATCGATACGATCGTGACCTGTGATAATGGAATTGCTGCGGCTGCTGAAATCCAGATGGCAAAGGATAAGGGAATGACAGTGATTATTACAGATCATCATGAGGTTCCTTACAGGGAGGAAAAGGGAGAACGCCAGATGGTGCTTCCGCCGGCAGATGCGATTTTGAATCCGAAACAATATGATTGTCCATACCCGAATAAAAACCTGTGTGGGGCAGTGGTGGCCTTTAAATATATTGCAGCACTTTACGAGAGATTTGGTGTTCCGGCAGAGGAGCTGGAAGATTATTATGAACTGGCGGCTATTGCAACAGTAGGAGATGTTATGGATCTTCAGGGAGAGAACAGGATTCTGGTAAAAGAAGGGCTGTGCCGTCTGAAAAATACCAAAAATCAAGGATTGCAGGAACTGATCCGAGCAAATTCTCTGGAAGATGCTAAAATCACAGCTTATCATATCGGATTTGTGCTGGGACCATGTATCAATGCCAGTGGCAGACTGGATACAGCTGCCCGTTCTCTTGCACTTCTCAATGCAAAAACAAAGGAAGAAGCAGCAAGGCTTGCCGGAGATCTTACAGCTCTTAATCAGAGCCGAAAAGCTCTCACTGAGAAAGGAAAAGAAGAGGCAATCCGGATTATAGAGACTACAGAGCTGAAAAATGACAGAGTACTGGTAGTTTATCTTCCGGATTGTCATGAAAGTCTTGCCGGTATTATAGCAGGCAGGATCAGGGAAAAATATCACAGGCCGGCCTTTGTATTGACGGGCGGTGAGACAAGTGCAAAAGGAAGCGGAAGATCAATAGAAAGTTACTCTATGTATGAAGAACTGGTAAAATGTGCAGACCTGATGATACAGTTTGGAGGTCATCCGATGGCAGCAGGTCTGTCTATAGAAGAAAAAAATATAGAAGAATTCCGGAGACGCCTCAATGTCAACTGTACGTTGACGGACGAAGAATTGCGTCCTAAGATCGTGATTGATGTGCCGATGCCTGTGTCTTATATTACAAAAGAACTGGTAGAACAGATTTCGCTTCTGGAACCCTTTGGAAAAGGGAATACAAAACCGGTCTTTGCGCAGAAAAATCTCAGAGTGCTTGATCACAGTATTATCGGGAAAAATAAAAATGTAGTAAAACTAAAACTTCTCGATCCGCAGGGGATTTCAGTGGAAGGCATTTATTTCGGAGAAGCAGAGGATTTTGTGAACTTTATCAGGGAAAAAGACAGTATTTCTGTTACTTATTATCCGGAGATCAACAGATTCAGGGGACGAGAGAGTCTTCAGATTATTATTCAGAATTACTGTTAATATTACCGCTTGGTTTGTAACCGCCGGTAAGCCTGGAAATACAAATGTCAGGGCTTAACAGTAACTTGATTCTGAAATAAAAAGGTGATATACTATAAAATATTTATGAGCGAACAGCAATATAACACACACTGGAGGAGAAATAAAATGAAGAAAATTGAAGATTATGTATTAAGTATACCGGATTTTCCTGAACCGGGGATTATTTTCAGAGATATTACAAGTGTTCTGCAGGACGCGGATGGCCTGCAGTTGGCAATCGACTCCATGCAGGACTGTCTTAAGGATATAGATGTGGACGTGATTGCAGGAACAGAGTCCAGAGGCTTTATCTTTGGTGTACCGATCGCATATAATCTTCATAAACCATTTGTACCGATTCGTAAAAAAGGTAAACTTCCCCGCGAAACAGTATCTGTAAGCTATGATCTGGAATATGGCAGTGCAGAGATTGAAATGCATAAAGATTCCATAAAACCAGGTCAGAAAGTGGTTATCGTTGATGATCTGATCGCAACAGGCGGTACGATCGAAGCAGCGATCAAGCTGGTGGAACAGCTTGGCGGTGAGGTTGTCAAGGTTGTATTTCTCATGGAACTTGCAGGTTTAAAGGGACGCGAAAGACTGAATGGGTATGATGTAGCGTCTGTAATTTGTTATGATGGTAAATAAGCACAGCTGATTGTGCAGGACAGGCAGGTGGGAGCATATGACAGAGATAACAAAAAGTACAGAAGCAAAAAAAGATGAAATGCAGGTTGAAAAAGAGAAGCTGGAATCTGTAAAGAGGGCAGATGCGGCAGTAAAGACCATGCATGATTTTACAAGTCCGGAGGTGCTTTATAAAGAACTGATAAACAGTGTTCTGAAGTATCATCCATCAACAGATATTTCCATGATAGAGAAGGCATATAAGGTTGCAAGTGAAGCTCATGAAGGACAGAAGAGAAAGTCTGGAGAGCCATATATCATTCATCCTTTGTGTGTTGCCATCATTCTGGCAGATCTGGAACTTGACAAAGAAACGATAGTTGCAGGTCTTCTTCATGATGCAGTTGAAGATACCTGGATGACCTATGAGGAAGTTGAGAAGGAATTTGGTTCAGAGGTTGCACTTCTTGTGGATGGTGTTACCAAGCTGGGACAGTTATCTTATTCTGCGGATAAAGTAGAAGTTCAGGCAGAGAACCTCAGAAAGATGTTTCTTGCCATGGCTAAGGATATCAGAGTTATTCTGATCAAGCTTGCAGACCGTCTTCATAATATGCGTACCTTACAGTATATGCGTCCTGAAAAGCAGCAGGAAAAGGCCAGAGAGACCATGGATATTTATGCTCCTATTGCCATGCGTCTGGGTATTTCCAAGATAAAGGTAGAGCTGGATGACCTGTCGCTGAAATACCTTAAGCCGGATGTATATTATGACCTGGTGCATAAGGTTGCCCTGCGTAAAAGCGAGAGAGAACAGTTTGTAGGTGCGATTGTAAAAGAAGTTAAGAAACATATGGATGATGCCAATATTAAGGCGCAGGTGGACGGACGTGTAAAACACTTTTTCAGCATCTACAAGAAGATGGTAAATCAGGATAAGACTATTGATCAGATTTATGATTTATTTGCTGTCCGTATTCTTGTAGATACAGTGAAGGATTGTTATGCTGCCCTTGGTGTGATCCATGAGATGTATAAGCCAATTCCGGGACGGTTTAAAGATTATATTGCCATGCCGAAACCCAATATGTATCAGTCATTGCATACCACATTGATCGGACCCAACGGACAGCCCTTTGAAATCCAGATCCGTACTTATGAAATGCACAGAACTGCAGAATATGGTATCGCTGCACACTGGAAATATAAGGAGTCGTCTGACGGAAAGGCTCCTGTAGGTAAGAGTGAGGAAGAGAAACTGAACTGGCTGCGTCAGATTCTGGAATGGCAGAGAGACATGTCTGATAACAAAGAATTCATGAGTCTTCTGAAGAATGACCTGGATCTTTTTGCGGACAGTGTTTACTGTTTCACTCCACAGGGAGATGTTAAAACACTTCCAAGCGGTTCTACACCGGTGGATTTTGCGTACAGTGTTCACAGTGCAGTCGGAAATAAGATGGTAGGTGCCAGAGTTAACGGTAAGCTGGTTCCGATTGAATATGAGATCAAAAACGGCGACCGTATTGAAATCATTACTTCACAGAATTCTCAGGGACCAAGCCGCGACTGGTTGAAACTGGTTAAGAGTACTCAGGCAAAGAACAAGATTAACCAGTGGTTCAAGAAGGAATTAAAAGAAGATAATATCCTTAAGGGCAAGGAGATGCTTGCGCAGTATGCGCGTGCAAAGGGATTTAAGATCGCAAATTATACAAAAACCCAGTATCTGGAGGCTGTTTTGCGTAAATATGGTTTCAGGGACTGGGATTCAGTACTTGCTGCAATTGGTCATGGCGGATTGAAAGAAGGTCAGGTTTTCAATAAGCTGGTAGAGGCTTATGATAAGGAAAATAAGAAGAATCTGACAGATGAGCAGGTTCTTGAGGCTGCTTCTGAGACACAGGAGAAGCTTCACATTGCCAAGAGCAAGAGTGGAATTGTGGTAAAAGGAATCCATGATGTGGCAGTCCGTTTTTCCAAGTGCTGTAATCCGATCCCGGGTGACGAGATTGTAGGCTTTGTTACAAGAGGACGTGGAATCACAATCCATCGTACAGATTGCGTCAATGTGCTGAATATGTCTGAGACGGACAGGACACGATTGATCGAGGCGGAATGGCAGCAGCCTGATACCAAGGAAAAAGAGAAGTATATGGCTGAGATTCAGGTTTATGCAAATAACCGTACAGGGCTTCTTGTGGATCTTTCTAAAATATTTACAGAACGTAAGATCGACCTGCGAAGTATCAACAGCCGTACAAGCAAGCAGGAGAAGGCAACTATTTCCATGAGTTTTGAGATTGGAAGCAAAGAGGAACTGCGTTCCCTGATCGAGAAGATCCGTCAGGTAGAGAGTGTCATTGACGTAGAGAGAACTACAGGCTGATCATGGAAAAATCTGCTGGAACATTATTTTATGGAACTGCTGCAGATTGACAGAAAGGAATAACATGAAGAATTTAGAATTACAGAAATGTATATTAGGACCTGTATATACAAATTGCTATCTCCTTAAGAATAAAGAAACCGGAGAACTGATCATTGTTGATCCCGCAGATTGTCCGGAGAAGATTGAAATGAAGATTTCCCGGATGAATGGAAAACCGGTGGCGATTCTTCTTACCCATGGACATTTTGACCACATTCTGGCTGCACAGGCAGTAAAGGAGAAATATAATATTCCGATTTATGCCTGTCGTCAGGAAGAGGAGATGCTCCGCGAACCTTCGATCAATATGACTGTACATTATGGACAGGGATGTTCTATTGTGCCGGATGTATTTCTGGAGGATCTGGATGTTATCAGACTGGCGGGATTTTCCGTTCAGATGATCCATACACCGGGACATACCAAAGGAAGCTGCTGTTATTATCTGAAAGATGAAGGTGTATTGTTCAGCGGTGATACAGTGTTCTATGGCTCTGTTGGAAGAACGGATTTTCCGGGTGGAAGTACAGCAGAAATTGTGAGAAGTCTCCATAAACTGGTAGATTCGCTTCCTGAAGAGACCGAGGTTTTCCCCGGACATGATGCATCTACCACTATTGGTTATGAAAAGAGGTATAATCCATTTGTGTAAAATAGGCATTCTGTTTAAGAACAGAGATTTTGAACATGATGTTTATGAACTGATCAAAGCGTTTTATCCCGAAGCGGAGATACATACTCTTTATGAAAATGGTGAAGCAGAGTATGACCTCCGCTTCAGTGTGGAACGGGATAATGACAGTTATATCATAAAATACGAAAGGACAGAGAATCTGTCGAAACAGGAAACAGAGCAAAAAGGGGTAATTTCCGCAGACATACTTTCTAAAGAGAATGCAGGCTGTGGAATACAGGATGCTCATGCTCTGAGAAAAGAGAATAAAGATAATATCAAATATGCTCTGTATCAGTTGTTGGTAAAACTGACGGGCAGAACTCTTCCATGGGGAAATCTGACAGGAATACGTCCTGCCAAACTGGCAATGGGAATGATCGAATCCGGAATGAAAAATACGGAAGCAGCCCGGGAGATGCGTGAGAGATATCTGGTGAGTCCGCAGAAAACAGCGCTTGCCATCACTATTGCAAACAGGGAAAGAGAGATTCTGAAGGATATTGACTATGAAAATGGATACAGCCTTTATATTGGAATCCCGTTTTGCCCAAGTATCTGTCTGTATTGTTCCTTCAGCTCCTATCCGCTGAAAGTGTGGGAGAAGAGAACAGATGAATATGTGGAAGCTCTCTGCCGTGAGGTAAGAGAGACTGCTCTTATGATGAAGGGAAGAAAACTGGACACCATCTATATTGGCGGCGGTACCCCGACTACACTGCTTCCACATCAGATCCGTAAGCTCCTGGATACAGTGGGAGAAGCTTTTGGCTATGAAGGACTGGCAGAGTTTACTGTGGAAGCCGGCAGACCGGACAGTATTACACGTGAAAAGCTGATGGCGATCAGGGAGTATCCGGTAACAAGAATTTCCGTAAATCCACAGACTATGAATCAGGAAACCCTGGATATTATCGGCCGCAGACATACTGTGGAGCAGACAAAAGAAGCGTTTCATCTGGCACGAGAGCTGGGATACGATAACATTAACATGGATCTGATCGTAGGACTCCCGGGTGAGGATATTCACATGGTAGAGCGGACTCTTGAACAGGTTCGTGAACTGGCACCGGACAGTATTACCGTACATTCACTGGCAGTGAAACGTGCAGCAAGGCTGAATATTTTTAAAGAGAAATATCAGGAAATGTCTTTTGAGAATAATCAGGAGATTATGGATCTGACCATGAAAACTGCGTATGAAATGGGAATGGGTCCTTATTATCTGTACAGACAGAAGAATATGAAGGGAAATTTTGAAAATGTTGGCTATGCAAAGGTTGACAAAGCGGGAATTTACAATATACTGATTATGGAGGAAAAACAGCCTATCATCGCACTGGGGGCAGGCGGTTCTTCCAAGCTGGTCTTTGACCATGGACAGAGAATTGAACGTGTGGAGAATGTAAAAGACGTTTCTAATTATATTTCCCGCATTGATGAGATGATCGAGAGAAAACGGACAGCAATAGCTACCTGGCTGTAGGATGTGGAGGTAACATTTTGGACACAGTACAAAAGACAGCAGCAGGTTCACAGCAGAGGATCCTGGAATTTGACCTTGCTTCTGAACTGCATCATGGAATGCTGGTAAGTAATCTGGCTTATGCGGTTGCAGAGGAGATGGGACTGCCGCATGAACAGTGTTATGAGCTTGCAATAGCAGGAATGCTCCATGATATAGGAAAGCTGAAGCTGACAAGTTATATTAACGGACAGGAGCAGGATCCTCTGGTGATCGAGGAACTGAAGTATGTCCGGATGCATTCTGCATTGGGATATGAGGAACTTAAAGGGCAGGGATATTCGGATTTTGTATTGGAGAGTATCCTGTACCATCATGAGAATTATGATGGTAGTGGATATCCGTCCAATAAAGCAGGTGATGATATACCCATAGGTGCCCGGATACTCAGAGTCTGCGATGTATATGCAGCATTGATCTCTGACAGACCATACAGAAGAGGATTTGATATTTCTTCAGTTATGGAGTTGATGATCGATGAAGTAAAAAATTTTGATATGCAGGTTTTTCTTGCGTTTCAGAGAGTGGTTCATAATGGAGACGGGCAGAATTTTTATAAAAGAGGAGGACAACATGGCATTAAAGAAGAAACCGGTAACCGGTATGAAGGACATTTTACCAAAAGAGATGGAAATCCGTAATTATGTGATGAACATGATTCGTGAAACATACGGAACATTTGGCTTTTCATCTATAGAGACACCATGTGTGGAACATATTGAAAATCTTTCCAGTAAACAGGGCGGAGAGAATGAGAAACTTATTTTCAAGATCCTGAAACGTGGGGAGAAACTGAAACTTGCGGAAGCAGAGAAAGAAAGTGATCTGGTTGACTCCGGACTTCGCTACGATCTGACTGTGCCGCTTTCCAGATATTATTCCAACAACGCAAATGAGCTTCCGGCTCCTTTTAAGGCACTTCAGATGGGCAATGTGTGGAGAGCAGACAGACCGCAGAGAGGACGTTTCCGTCAGTTTATGCAGTGTGATATTGATATTCTGGGTGAGCCTACTTATCTGGCTGAGATCGAACTGGTTCTTGCTACCACAACGTTGCTCGGAAAGCTGGATTTCCATAACTTTACGATTCGCATCAACGACAGAAAAATCTTAAAAGCGATGGCGCAGTACAGTGGATTCCCACAGGAAAGCTTTGACACTGTGTTTATCATTCTGGACAAGATGGACAAGATTGGTCTGGAAGGTGTTGCAGAAGAACTGGAGAAGGAAGGATTTGCAAAAGAGAGCATTGATACTTATCTTGGACTTTTCAAAGAGATCACTTCTGACATTGAGGGTGTCCGTTATTGCAAGGAGAAATTAAAAGATGTTCTGGATCCTAAGGTTGCCGAGGATCTTGAGACTATTATTTCTACTGTGGATTCTGTTAAAACAGCAGATTTTAAGATGTCTTTCGATCCGACTTTGGTACGTGGAATGTCTTATTATACAGGACCGATTTTTGAAATCTCTATGGATGAGTTTGGCGGCAGCGTAGGCGGCGGTGGACGCTATGATGAGATGATCGGTAAATTTACAGGAAACAATACATCTGCCTGCGGATTTTCAATTGGATTCGAGAGAATCGTAATGCTTCTTCTTGAGAGAAATTATGAAATCCCGACAAAGAATGGTAAGAAAGCATATCTTATCGAGAAGAATATGCCGGCAGACAAGATGCTGACGATTCTGAAACAGGCTCAGGAAGAGCGTAATGCCGGAACACAGATCAATATTTCTATTATGAAGAAGAATAAGAAATTCCAGAAAGATCAGATGACAGCAGAGGGCTATACAGAGTTTGTAGAATTCTTTAAAGACAGAATGTAATAATTCGTAACTGTTCAGCAACATTGCGAGATAGCAGACTGCCGGATAGTTACAACAATTCTTATAATATAGAAAGCATGAAAAGAGGAAAGAAACATGGCTGAAAGTATGCAGGGACTGCACAGAACATGCCGATGTGCAGAAGTAACAAAGGAAATGATCGGCAAAGAAGTTGTCCTTATGGGATGGGTTCAGAAAGCCCGCGATAAAGGCGGAATTATTTTCGTAGATTTAAGAGACCGTTCCGGTATCATGCAGCTGATTTTTGAGAATGGCAGCATTGATGAAGAAGGTTTTGCAAAAGCAGGTAAGCTGAGAAGTGAATTCGTAATCGCTGTTACCGGTGTGGTAGAAGAAAGAGGCGGCGCTGTTAACAAGAATCTTGCAACAGGTGAAATTGAGCTTCGCGTAAAATCCCTTCGTGTTCTGTCTGAAGCAGAGGTACCTCCGTTCCCAATTGAAGAGAACAGCAAGACAAAAGATGAAATCCGTCTGAAATATCGTTATCTTGACTTAAGAAGACCTGACCTTCAGAAGAATATTATGCTTAAGAGCAAAGTCATGATGATTACAAGACAGTTCTTCGCAAAAGAAGGATTCCTTGAAATTGAAACTCCGATGCTTGGTAAGAGTACACCGGAAGGTGCAAGAGATTATCTGGTACCGTCTCGTGTTCATCCGGGACATTTCTATGGTCTGCCACAGTCTCCGCAGCTGTACAAACAGCTTCTGATGTGCTCTGGTTATGACCGTTATATCCAGATTGCAAGATGTTTCCGTGACGAAGACCTTCGTGCGGACAGACAGCCGGAATTTACCCAGATTGATATGGAACTCTCTTTTGTAGATGTTGATGACGTAATTGATGTAAATGAGAGATTCCTTGCTTATCTGTTCAAGGAAGTACTTGATATTGATGTAAAACTTCCAATCCAGCGTATCACATGGCAGGAAGCTATGGACAGATTTGGTTCTGATAAACCGGATATGCGTTTCGGAATGGAACTTCATGATGTAAGTGATGTAGTTAAAAACTGTGGATTCAGCGTGTTTACTTCTGCGTTGGAAAATGGCGGCAGTGTTCGTGGTATCAATGCAGAAGGACAGGGCGCTATGCCACGTAAGAAAATTGACAAACTGGTTGAGTTTGCCAAAGGTTATGGTGCAAAAGGCCTTGCATACATTGCAATCGCTGAAGATGGCACAAGAAAATCTTCTTTTGCTAAATTCATGACAGATGAAGAGATGGATGCTCTGGTAGCAGCTATGGATGGTAAAGCAGGAGACTTACTTCTGTTTGCAGCAGATAAGAAGAAACTGGTTTATGATGTACTTGGCGCACTTCGTCTGGAACTTGCAAAGCAGATGGATCTTCTTGATAAGAATGAGTATCGTTTCGTATGGGTAACAGAGTTCCCGCTTCTTGAATGGAGTGAAGAAGAGAATCGTTTCACAGCAATGCATCATCCATTTACCATGCTTATGGAAGAGGACCTTCCACTTCTGGATACAGATCCTGGAAAAGTTCGTGCAAAAGCATATGATATCGTATTAAACGGTAATGAAATTGGTGGAGGAAGTGTCAGAATCCATCAGGATGATATTCAGGAGAGAATGTTTGAAGCACTTGGATTCACAAAAGAAGCTGCTCACGAGCAGTTTGGATTCCTTCTGGACGCATTCAAATATGGAGTTCCGCCTCATGCCGGACTGGCATACGGACTTGACCGTCTGGTAATGCTTATGGCGAAAGTTGACAGCATCCGTGACGTAATCGCATTCCCGAAGGTTAAAGATGCTTCCTGTCTGATGACTCAGTCTCCGAGCCGCGTAAGCGAGGAGCAGTTAAAAGAACTGGAACTGGAAGTAAGACCGGAGGAAGTAACTGAATAAGGATGGAGCTTACAATTCAGACGTTTTTGATTGTATGCCCGTTGGTATTCCTTGCAGGATTAGTTGATTCTATCGCAGGCGGGGGTGGTTTGATCTCCCTGCCTGCGTATTTGCTTGCAGGGGTTCCGATGCACAATGCGATAGCAACGAATAAATTATCCTCGGCAACTGGGACAGCGATTTCAACAGCACGTTTATGTAAGAATAAATTTGTAGACTGGGGAGTTGCACTGCCATGTATTTCCATGGCTCTTGTCGGTTCTTTTGCAGGCGCTCATATTGCGCTTCTTGCCAGTGATAAGATATTAAAATGGATGCTGATTCCAGTACTTCCTATTGTTGCGTTTTATGTAATGAAGAAGAAAAATCTGGATGATAACAGCAATGTAGAGATTTCCAGAAAGAAACAGTGGATTTTGTGTGCGGTGTGTTCTCTGGCTGTTGGCTGCTACGATGGCTTTTATGGGCCGGGAACTGGTACGTTTCTGCTTATTTTATATACAGGAGTAGCAAAACTTCCCGTAGCGAAAGCTTCCGGAACTATGAAACTTGCAAATCTTTCTTCTAATATAATGGCATTAGTTGTTTTTTTATTTAGTGGAAAGATTGTCATATATCTTGGACTTGCAGCTTCTGTTTTTTCCATTGCAGGGCATTATGTAGGATCTGGAATGGTAATGAAAAATGGAAATAAAATCGTAAGACCGATTATTCTGATCGTTCTGGTTTTACTGTTTATCAAAATTATAACGGGGATGTAAAAAGAATAAGACAAAGATTAAAAAGACCACCATATCATAGAATGATTCGGGAAAGGAACATTTCTGTGATATGGTGGCCTTTTTAGTTGTTTAACCAAACTGCGAAGCAGTTATTTGGTTATGAGCAAGTAGCGGAAGCGGATTGCGAATATCCGATTGACTAATCGTTAATTGGAACTGCTTTCAGTAGAAGTATTATCATCTGTCTGCTTATCTGTATCGGCAGAAATATTTTCATCCTCAGAATCAGAAGTCTCGAGAGGAGAATCTGTCAAAGTACCGAAAATAGCATTTCCCAAAGTATTTCCCTCATCCTGAAGTTTCCAGGATACCCCATCATTGATTAGAACAAAATCTACATCATTGACGGTAGTAACGGTATTATCATTGATGCTGTTCAGAAGAATTTCGAAAGATTTCTCGTATCGTTTCTGGGAGCCATCGATAACTGCGTCAGCAGAAGCCAGATATTTATCAAGCTTTTCCTGATAATCAGCCAGGATCGAATCACTGTCAAAGGTTGTAATTTCAGTTGTAACAGTGGCATTGTATCCATTTTCACTGCTGGATTTAATGACATAATTAAAATTTTTATGAATCTGTTCGGCAAGTGCTGAGGCAATGGAATTTTTTGCAGTATCGGATGTATTCATGATATTTACTACACCCAGATAAGATGTCATTTCTTTCAAATCCAGTTTCTGTAGAGTGTCAAGATAGACGGTCAGGGTATCTTCCGGTGAAAGGATATCCGGATCTGCCAGATCAGCTATAAGACCGCCGACAAGGTCATCTTCCAGAGAATTGGTACGCTGGATCTTCCATTTTTCCTTTTTATCATTGCCTGTATTGACAAGCTGTATGTTACAGTCTGTCTCAGCTGTATCATAGTCATTTGTGTTTAAAAGATGATTCAGGATCAGATAATGAGCCTCAAGAGATCTGGAAGAATCTTTGATATTTCCTTTTTGTGCCTGGGCTGACTCTGTGATCTGTGTCCGGAGAAGTTCTGCTTTAAAATCTCTGGCAAGAACTTTGGAATCGATTGTGGTCAGTTTGACAGAAACAGTGGCAGAATGATTGGCTGTGCCGACGATGACATCCGAAATTTTGTAATTAAATTTCCGGAAAAAGAGAGAAAAGGTTTCATTGATTTCATCAGTTAAATCAGTATTCTCTGTGGCATCGGGGAACAGCTCTGTATAGGGTATGTATTTTTGCGTAGTTTCTGAATCGAGATTTTTTAACTGATCCAGTTCATTTCTGACTACACTCTTTACATCTGACTCATTTTTGCGGAAACAGCCGCTGCTTACAGATACAGCAAAAAGAAAAAATAAGACAGAGAAAAGAAGAATCAGGTGTTTGTTTATATTCATACGTGTTCTTTCCTTTCACAGTGCTTTCTGTGCAACTGTTTGACAGTTACTTTTCTGTTTATTTTAACAGATTTTGTACTGACTGTCAAAAAAGTGAAAAAGATGAACGAAATTCATAAAAAAAACGTGAAAAAATTGTGAAAAATGTTTCCATTTGGTTACAAAGCTTTTATTTCAAGGCAGAATCTGCTATGATAGGAAAGTGAATAATAA
Organism: Blautia wexlerae DSM 19850; assembly: GCF_025148125.1. Taxonomy (NCBI): domain Bacteria; kingdom Bacillati; phylum Bacillota; class Clostridia; order Lachnospirales; family Lachnospiraceae; genus Blautia; species Blautia wexlerae. The sequence continues at coordinate 2,709,594 of NZ_CP102267.1, read as the reverse complement.
TGATATAAAAAAGCAGTAGTGTATAATAGATGTTAGCCTGAACAAGGTGACAATATCAAGGAGGCAATTTATGAAGAAACGTATTATTATCGTTTTGGGAATCCTGATCGCAGCAGGTGGTATCGGAACCGGAGTCTGGTATCACTTTAAAGGAAACGGTCAGAGTGGAACCGGTGATTCTATTGTGTATGTGTCAAAAGTAAGCGTGATCACCGGATCTGAAACAACAGCGGTAAATCGGTTTGCCGGTGTGGTAGAACCGCAGAAAACTGTAAACGTAAAAATAGAAAGTGGACGAAAAGTAAAAGAAGTGGAAGTTAAGACCGGAGAAGAGGTAAAGGCCGGACAGCTTCTTTTTGAATATGATCTCAGCAGTATTGAGGATGATCTGAAGCAGGCGCAACTGGATCTGGACAGATTAAAAAATGAACAGATCAGCCTGACAGAACAGATAGCTACGCTGGAAGCGGAGAAGAAAAAAGCAAAGGCCGAAGATCAGTTGTCCTATACCATTGAAATCGAGACTAACAAAATGAATCTCAAGAAGAATGAATATAGTCAGAAGAGTAAACAGTCTGAAATTGATAAACTTCAGAGCGCAACACAGAATACAGAGGTTCGAAGTGAAATAGATGGTGTGATACAGAAAATTGACACTTCCAAAATGACAAGTGACGACGGTGATTCTGTGGATGACAGCAGTGCAATGGACAGTAACATGTCGTCAGGTGACGGAAGTTCGGACAGTTCTGCATTTATTACAATTCTCAGTACAGGTGCTTACAGAGTGAAAGGTAAAGTTAATGAACAGAACAGGGATTCTATTGTACCCGGAGAGGCAGTGATCATCCGTTCCAGAGTAGACAGCAGTAAAACATGGAAAGGAACGATGGGATCCGTAGATGTGAATAATGGAACTTCAGATGACAGCAGTAATGATATGTATATGGGTATGGCAAGTACCAGTTCCGATGATCAGACAACGTCTACTTCTTATCCTTTTTATGTGGAATTGGATTCCTCTGAGAATCTGATGCTTGGACAGCATGTGTACATAGAACGTGACATCGGACAGGATGAGAAAAAAGACGGTCTGTGGCTCAGTGATTACTATATTCTGGACACAGATACCAATGAACCGTATGTATGGGCAGCCAGCGATAAGAACAGACTGGAGAAGCGTTATGTAACACTTGGAGAACATGATGATGATCTTGGAGAATATAAGATTGTTGAGGGCCTTACAAAGAAAGATGCGATTGCATTCCCGACAGCGGCTCTGGAAGAAGGCGAAAAAACAGAGATCGGAGATCTGGCTCAGACAATGAGCCAAGGCGCGGACGGGATTACAGATATGGATGCTGATCATGGAAATATGGATGATGAACAGCCAGATTCCGCAGATGGGGAAGCCTATACAGATCCAGATATGGAAGAGAGTTCTGAAGATGACAGTTCGGATGACTCGATTGATCCAAATGAGGAACTTGTACCAATCGATGAGGCACCTGGTATGAGCGCAGGTGAAGACGTGGAGGGGATCGAATGATACTGGAATTAAAGGGTATATATAAAGAATATCAGCAAGGTAAAATGAAGGTTCCGGTATTAAAAGATGTGAATTTCTCCATGGAAGAAGGAGAATACGTGGCAATTATGGGACCATCCGGTTCGGGAAAAACTACTTTGATGAACATTATCGGATGTCTGGACAAACAGACAGAGGGAACTTTCTTTCTGGATGGCGTGGATATTAAGGCGTGTTCGGAGAATGAAATGTCGGATCTTCGGCTGAATAAGATAGGGTTTGTTTTTCAGAGCTTTCATCTTCTCCCTAAGCAGAGTGCTCTGGCAAATGTTGAGATGCCATTAAATTATGCGAGGGTACCTAAGAAGGAGAGAAGAGAACGCGCTCTGAAAGCACTTGACAGAGTGGGCCTGGCGGACAGAGTGGATTTTAAGCCAAATCAGCTTTCAGGAGGTCAGATGCAGAGGGTTGCCATTGCCAGGGCGATCGTCAATAACCCGAAACTTCTTCTTGCAGATGAACCTACAGGTGCTCTTGACAGTAAATCCGGTGCGCAGGTTATGGAACTTTTCCAGAGGCTGAATGATGAGGGGGTATCTGTATTGATGATCACCCATGATGCGGATATTGCCGCACATGCGAAGAGGGTGGTTACGATCAAAGATGGTATCCTTCAGGAAAAGAGGTGATCTTCATGGGCAAAGTAAAGAAAATCCTCGCAGGAGTGCTTGTGGTGGTAATCGCAGGAAGCGGAATTACAGCGGGATTGATGCAGCTGAAGAAAAACAGCCAGAAAACAGTGGCGGTTACTCCTGTGAGCGGATTACTGCAGGAATTTTATACACCTTCCACCACGCTTGACGGAAACATTACATCCAGTGCAACACAGACAGTAAACGGTGATAAAGACCTGATCATTGATCAGATTTATGTGACAAAGGGAGATGCCGTAAAAAAAGGGGATCCTCTGGTTTCTTTTGATACTACTCTGGTGGAAATGGAACTGAATATAGCAAAGCTGAAAAAACAGAAACTGGAGCAGGATTTAAATAAAGCAGTGAACAGATTGAACAGCCTTCAGAATGGTGGACCTGTAGAGGAAACAGATGCGGGTACAGACGCCGATAACCTGAATTCAAAAACAGGAAAAACTGATAATGATACAGGTGATGATGAAATGACGCCGGATGATACGTTATCATCCACAGCAGATATGTCCGGCAGTTACCTGGCAACAGCCATGTATCCGTTTTTATTATCTGCTTTTACAGATGGAGATGCAGTGGATAATGCGGGCTCAGACAATTCTTCATCCAAGGCAGATTTACCGGGAGATGATGCTTCAACAGATACCGGAAATACAGGCGGTTCATCAGATGGAACATCTGCGGATCATGATATTCCGGTATATACGGATCCTTCAGCAAATGGATTCAGTGACGGAGAGAAGGATGATTTTAATTCCGGAAAAAATGATATGCCGGAATTATCACCAACGCCAACGCCGGCACTGGATGATCATACCACATATTTTGATCCCTATTACCGAAAAGGTGATCCGAATATCACTGATGGTGACGAGCCGTTTTATCAGAAACTGGATGCAGATTCTGTTCCGTTTACAGGAAGTGGCACAGAGGACGATCCATATGTATATCTGTGTAGCAGTGCAAAAGAAAAAGTAACAGTAATGGGTTCATTCTTTAATAAACTTGCAGGATACAGTCCTGATGGAACCAAAGTTGTTAATCAGGGTGGTTACTGGTACCGTCTGGAATTTCATCAGAATGATACAATAGCGGACTATGATGATCTGAAAACCTCCTGCACAGGTTATTATCTGGTAAACGGAAGTCTTCTGGAGAAACCGGTATATGAATTTGCAGAGGTGGAATTCACACTGGCAGATGCAGATAAATATGATGAGAATCCGGATGATGGAGGAGATGATAATCCTGGTGGGAATGATGAACCTACCGGAACTCCTGTTTCCAGAGCAGATGCCATCAAGTATCAGAAGAGTAAGATTGCCAGCCTTAAGCTGGATCTTCAGGAAAGCGATATCAAGATATCACAGCTGGAAAAGAAAGCGAATAAAAAGCTTATCACTGCAAAACTGGATGGTACGGTTACTTATGTGGGGGATTCCGGAAGCGGTGAGACAACTGACGGTAAGGCTCTGATCAAGATAAAAAGCAGTGATGGTTTTTATGTTGTAGGTTCTGTGAGTGAACTGATGCTCGATGATTTTAAAGAAGGCACAAAGCTTAACTGTACAAGTTATACCAGCGGATCTTTTGAGGCAGATGTTATGGATGTTTCGGAATATCCTGTAACCGGAAACAGCTTCTATGGAAGCAGTAATCCAAATGTGTCTTATTATGCATTTACAGCAGTGGTAAGTGACAAGACACTTCAGTTGGAAGATCAGGACTGGGTTACTGTCAATTATGAAGCATCTGCTGCAGAGAACATTATGGTCATTCAGAAAGCTTTTGTCAGAAATGACAATAATAAAAACTATGTGTATAAAGATGATAATGGTATCCTGAAGAAACAGGAGATTTCAGTGGGTGCAGCTGTAGACAGCGGTTACAGTGTGATTGTCAAAGGTGGGCTCAGTGAAGATGATCTGATCGCATTTCCTTATGGAAAAGATGTGAAAGAGGGCGCAAAGACAAAAGAAGTTACTCTGGATCAGATGTATGGATATTAATAGGTAATTGCGAAACAAGTTCGCAATCCTAACTAAAAAGCGGTAAGAATCTTGCAACGCAGGATTCTTAAGATGAAAAATAGGTACTTCTAAATTTGAACATGACTAAAAGACTTCCCAGATAAACTGCGAAGAAAAGATTGTATGCATATTAATAATCAGGCAATCAAAGGCTTCAAACTCCGGATGTATTGGTATTGATGAATCTTATCAGCGACAAGCACAGTAACAAGCTGGGTAATTCCTGCAAGCAGTAAATCAGCATGAAGTGTTTTCTCATTCTGTGTTTTACGATCTGCAATGCAGAAACTATCTTTGAAATGGTTGATTGACTTTTCAACATTTACACGGATCTTGTAAGTATCCTCCCATTCCTGTGAGCCGCGTTCTACACCAGGATAGGCACGAAGGTTCTTTTCAGGATAAATGTAGATCATTCGTCCGCAGGAAGAAGATGTACATGGATTGTCACAATGACATACGCGATGTTTTGACTTGTCGGCAGGATTGTATTCCCATTTCATTTTTGGACATACAAACTTCATGGTAGGAAGTTTGCTCCGCAAATGGGATCTGCTTCCTTCACGCCGCATCGGAAGTGATGGATCGTGAGGACAGCAGGGAATACCGTTTTCATTGACAGTATAGTCGGTTCCTTCCACAGAAAGCTTTGTTTTTAAAGGGATAAAAGCTTTTTGAAAGCCAATTTCTTCAAAGAGGGATTTGTAAATGTTAATGGCATCAAACGCAGCATCTCCAAGAAACGTCTTTGAATTTATTAAAGGATGTTTCTGGAAAAAGTCAATTAAAACTGGAAGAAGTGCTTTCGAATCGGCAAGGGATTTATCCTCATCCGGTGAATCTGATTTCTTCCCTACAACGATATCAGGATGTTTTTTTAGAAAGTCCTTGTTGTAGAAAGTGATGTCACGAACAATACCAAGCCCGTTCGTAATAATACCAAATTTATAGGCGTAACAGAAATGTCCATTGATGTACATCTGCTGGATTGCCTGATTGGAAGCCGCATGAGTTGGCATAGAGCCATAAGCAGCTTTATAAGGATCATAGGAATCATCAAGGTTATGGGACTTTTTGAAAGCCTTTAGCTGCTTGATAATACGGTTGGCATATTTTGGGTTATTTTCTGTAACCCATGCTTCAATGCCAGAGGTATCAAAGATTGTCATGGAAGCAAGGGCAGGATCAAGACTTTGGCAGATCGGTTCGGTCAGATCAACAAGATGATCGAACATAGATTGTAAGTCCGATAAAAAATCCTGTTTGAAACGTGTAAATTTGGAACCATCCGGAACAACATCAAAACCGCAGAAATCACGCAGTTCCTGGGAAAATTTCAAAAATACGATCAGGAGTGTGTCCGTCGGGATTGAGAAAATACGCTGGATAAGAAGTGCCTTAAGCATTGGATAAAGCTGATGTTTGCGAGGTCTTCCGGTACTGGCGTAAAAATGAGAAATAAAAGAAACAGGAATAATTTCATCAAGGTCAATGGCTTCATCAAGAAGCGAAAGGAACTGATATTTGTCGTTGTCGAATTTATTTTGACAATCTTCAAAAATTTCTGCCAAAGTGAGCTGTTTATATGTTATCATGTAGGTATATCTCCTTTAGGTGGATTGGTTAATTAGTTTCTAGGCAATTCTATTTTACCATAAACCTTGAGGAGATATTTTATTTTAACAACAAAAAAATGCCGTATTTATGCGGCTTTTGGCGTTTCGCAAACGCCTATATGGATATTAATTGAGAAAGGAGACATTTTATGCTTGAAAATATACGCCTGGCTTTTCAGGGAATATGGTCACATATGATGAGATCCTTCCTGACTATGTTGGGTATCATTATTGGTATTGCATCTATCATTGCAATTGTTTCCACCATCAAAGGAACCAGTGAACAGATTAAGGAAGACCTGATAGGTGCAGGTTCCAATACAGTAAAGATTTATCTGTATGATGGAGATAACCAGTATGATGCGGAATATGGAAATTCTTCAAAAACACCGATTTTGACAGATGATGTAAAAGAAGAAGTAAAAGATTTGGATCATGTTGAAAATGCGACCTTTTATTATAACAGTACCAGCGCATCTATTTATAATAACAATAACAGTCTGGAGGGTGGAAGTGTTTACGGGATTGATGTGAACTATCTGGCTACCTGCGGATATATAATTCAGTCAGGACGGGGATTTGTAAAAGATGACTACAAAAATTACAATAAAGTTGCGCTGATCGATGACAATGCGGCACAGAATCTGTTCCCGTCACAGAACCCGGTAGGGCAGACTGTGGAGATCAATCAGGAACCATATACGATTGTGGGAGTGATCCGGCAGGATGAGAATTATCAGCCGACGATCAACAGTATTGACGAATACTACACTTATTATCAGTCGATTGTAGGAAGTGTAATGATTCCGGACAGTTGCTGGCCGATTTCCTTTAAATTTGATGTTCCTCAGAATGTAATTGTGAAAGCAGACAGCACAGATACCATGAGTTCGGTGGGAAATGCAGCAGCAGATGTGCTGAATAATTTAATTGCAGCCTTAAATACAGACGGAAATACAACCATGAAATACAAAGCCGATAATATTATGGAGCAGGTCAAGAATATGCAGAAACTCAGTGAGAGTACGAATAATCAGCTGATCTGGATTGCAAGTATTTCTCTTCTTGTAGGCGGTATTGGTGTCATGAATATCATGTTGGTTTCTGTTACAGAGCGTACCAAAGAGATTGGATTGAAAAAGGCTATCGGGGCACGTAAGAAGACGATTCTGGGACAGTTTCTGACAGAGGCTTCCGTACTTACCAGTATTGGCGGTATTATCGGAGTAATAACAGGAATCGGGCTGTCGAAAGTGGTGGGAAAGGTTACCGGTTCGCCTACTGCGATCAGTGTGCCATCAATTGTGATCGCAGTATTGTTTTCTACAGTGATAGGCGTGGTATTTGGACTGCTTCCTTCTGTGAAAGCAGCAAATTTAAATCCTATTGATGCGTTGAGAAGTGAATAAACACTGCACAGATAAAACAGACTTGATGTACAATACCTTTGTATATTGAGTCTGTTTTTCTGTAACATTTTTAGTTACTGTTTACTGGTAATATCTTGCAAAGCGTGTTATTGAAAACGAAGTGAACAATAACCATTTTTCTGTGGATTTTAAACAGAAAAACAATCAAATTTGTATAGATGTCAAGAAATGTGCTAAAATTTGTACAAAAAATAAAAAAATATGGAAGTACAAATACAGGTTGTGCTATAATGAAGTATCTCAAAAAGAATTATTTATACAGGAGGAAGTTCGCGGATGGTATCATTTACCTATATCATCAAAGATAAATTTGGAATACATGCAAGGCCCGGACTGCTTCTTGTGCAGGAAGCCGGAAAGCTTACGAGCAATATCACTATTTTTAAAGGAACAGACAGTGGTGATGCGAAGCGGATGTTCTGTGTTATGAATCTTGCAGTAAAACAGGGAGATCAGATAACAGTACATGTGGAAGGCGAGAATGAAGAGGCAGATGCCGAAGTAATGAGAGAGTTTTTGAAAAATAATCTGTAACTGTGAAGATGTCAGACAGTTATGCCATAATCTTTAATAAGGAGAATTGGAGTAATGAGAGTATTAGAAGGTAAGTCCGTATTTTCAGGAATCGCAATTGGAAAGATTTCTATTTTGCAGAAAGCAGACACAAGTGTAAAGCGTACGAAGGTAGAAAATCCGGAGGCAGAGATCACACGTGTGCAGGAAGCAAAAGAGAAAGCAGTTGAACAGCTTCAGAAACTGTATGATAAGGCACTCCGGGAAGTAGGAGAATCAGGTGCTGCTATTTTTGAAGTGCATCAGATGATGTTGGATGATGAGGACTATCTGGATTCTATTGATAACATTATCCGTACGGAGAATGTAAATGCAGAGTATGCAGTAGCAACAACAGGTGATAATTTTGCAGACATGTTTGCGCAGATGGATGATGACTACATGAAAGCAAGAGCGGCAGATGTAAAGGATATTTCAGATCGTCTGGTACGTGTATTATCAGGACACGATGAGGGAGATATGGATGCTGCAGAACCATCTATTATCGTTGCTGAGGATCTGGCTCCAAGTGAAACTGTACAGATGGACAAGAGCAAAGTTCTTGCATTTGTTACAAGGAAAGGTTCTTCCAATTCCCATACAGCAATCCTTGCAAGAACTATGAATATCCCGGCGCTGATCAATATTGAATATGATGACAGCATGGATGGGAAAATGGCAGTTGTAGACGGCAAGACCGGTTCTCTTATTGTGGAACCGGATGCAGATACCCTGAAGAAATATCAGGATCAGAAAGACGAGGAGTTGCGCCAGAGAGCAATGCTCAAAGAATTAAAAGGCAAAACTACAGAGACAAAGAGTGGACATAAGATTCATCTGTACGCAAACATCGGAAGCACAGGCGATGTAGCCAGTGTACTGGCTAATGATGCAGAAGGTATCGGTCTTTTCAGAAGTGAATTCATTTATCTGGAAAAAGATAATTATCCAACAGAGGAAGAGCAGTTCCAGATTTATAAAGCAGTAGCACAGAATATGGCAGGAAAGAAAGTAATCATCCGTACACTGGATATCGGCGCAGACAAGCAGATTGATTACTTTGATATGGCACACGAAGAGAATCCGGCAATGGGTTATCGTGCAATCCGTATCTGCCTGGACAGACCGGAAGTATTTAAGACACAGCTTCGTGCACTGTTCAGAGCAAGTATGTTCGGAAATATCTCCATTATGTATCCGATGATCATCTCTGTAACAGAAGTAAAACAGATCAAGGCTATTGTTGCAGAGGTTAAGAAAGAGCTGACAGAGCAGGGCATTCCGTTTAAAGATGACGTAGAGCAGGGTGTAATGATCGAGACACCGGCTGCAGTTATGATCAGTGATCTTCTTGCAAAAGAAGTTGATTTCTTCAGCATCGGAACTAACGATTTAACACAGTATACACTGGCAATCGACCGTCAGAATGCAAAACTGGATAATATTTATGATTCTCATCATGAAGCTGTACTTCGTATGATCCAGATGGTCATTGATAATGCACATAAAGAGGGAATCTGGGCAGGAATCTGCGGAGAGCTCGGAGCAGATACTACATTGACAGAACGCTTTATACAGATGGGGATTGATGAATTATCTGTATCACCTACATTTGTTCTGCCGGTACGTAAGATCGTAAGGGAACTGGACTGATTCTGGCATAAATATCGCAAAAGAATAGAAACAGGCAGTCAAAATTCCGCATGGGTCAATCTATGCGGAATTTTTTTGCAATAAATTAGCGGTTCCTGATTGTGATACATAAAAAAATATGATAAACTGAACATAGTCTGTAATTTTATGAAAAGATAATTGATACATAAAAAATCTGAAGTGGATCAGAAGCAAAGGAGATATGAATATGGGAAAAATTGCCATTGTCACAGACAGTAACAGCGGCATAACACAGGACCAGGCAAGAGAACTTGGAATCAGCGTAATTCCAATGCCTTTTTATATTAACGAGAAGCTTTATCTTGAAGGAATCACTCTTTCACAGGAAGAGTTTTATGAGAGACTTAAGAATGATGAGGCTATTTCTACCTCACAGCCGGGGCCGGCAGATGTATGCGGACTCTGGAATACATTACTGGAAAAGTATGATGAAGTAGTGCACATTCCAATGTCAAGCGGACTGAGTGCATCCTGCGATACAGCAATGGGACTGGCTCAGGAATATGACGGAAGAGTACATGTAGTAGACAATCAGAGAATTTCTGTTACGCAGAGACAATCTGTACTGGATGCCCTCACATTAAGAGATGCGGGCAGAAATGCGACACAGATCAAACAGGTTCTGGAAGAGCAGAAGCTGGATTCCAGTATCTATATTACTCTGGAAACTTTGAAATACCTTAAGAAAGGCGGAAGGATTACTCCTGCAGCAGCAGCAATCGGAACAGTTCTGAACCTGAAACCTGTGCTTCAGATCCAGGGTGAGAAGCTGGATGCATATTCCAAAACAAGAGGCAAGAAGCAGGCAAAACGTGTCATGCTCAAGGCTATGCAGAATGATTGGGAGAACCGCTTCGCAGAATACGTAAAACGTGGCGAAATGTGCCTGCAGTCTGCTTATACAGGAAATCAGGAGGAAGCAGAGGAATTTAAGAAAGAAATTGCCGAAGTATTCCCCGGAATTGAGATTGTGCAGAATCCGTTATCATTAAGTGTTGCATGCCATATCGGACATGGTGCTATTGCAGTTGCATGTTCAAGAAAAGTGGTAGTAGAATAAAACAATCTGAGGAGTTAGGAAAGAATGAAGAAACTTATGGAACAGATGGCGGAAGAACTTTCCGCAGCATTTGAAAAATCCGGATACGACCCATCCTACGGAAAAGTAACCGTATCCAACAGACCGGATCTTTGCGAATTTCAGTGCAACGGTGCTATGGCAGGAGCCAAAGCATACAAGAAGGCACCGTTTATGATCGCTGATGATGTAGTAGCATACTTAAAAGACAGCCAGGTTTTCTCCATGGCAGAAGTCGTAAAACCGGGATTTATCAATTTAAAAGTAAAAGGTGAATTCCTTGCAGATTACTTAAAGGAAATGGCAGCAGACGAGAAACTTTCCGTATCTGCAGCAAAAGAGCCGAAGACGATCATCATCGACTACGGTGGACCAAACGTTGCGAAACCTCTCCATGTAGGACACCTTCGTTCTGCAATCATCGGAGAAAGTATTAAGAGAATCGGTCGCTTTGTAGGACATAAAGTAATCGGTGATGTTCATCTGGGAGACTGGGGTCTTCAGATGGGGCTGATCATTACAGAACTGAAACACAGAAAACCGGAGCTGGTTTATTTTGATGATTCTTACACAGGAGAGTATCCGGAGAAAGCACCATTTACGATCAGCGAGCTGGAAGAAATCTATCCATGTGCAAGCGGCAAGTCCAAAGAGGATGAAGCGTACAGAAACGAAGCTCTGGAAGCAACTCATCTTCTTCAGCAGGGCAAACCGGGATACATGGCTCTCTGGAACCATATTATGAACGTATCCGTTACAGACCTGAAGCGCAACTATGACAAATTAAATGTGTCTTTTGATCTCTGGAAAAAGGAATCCGATGCACAGCCATATATTCCCGGAATGGTTGAGGAGATGAAAGAAAAAGGATTTGCCTATGTAGACCAGGGTGCACTTGTAGTAGATGTAAAAGAAGAGAACGACACAAAAGAGATTCCTCCATGTATGCTTCTGAAATCAGACGGAGCTTCTCTTTATACAACTACAGACCTTGCAACAATCGTAGAGCGAATGAAATTATTTAACCCGGATGAGATCCTGTATGTGGTAGACAAACGTCAGGAACTTCACTTTATCCAAGTATTCCGCTGTGCAAGAAAGACCGGGCTTGTAAAAGATGATACAAAGCTTTCTTTCCTTGGATTCGGAACCATGAACGGAAAAGACGGAAAACCGTTCAAGACAAGAGAGGGCGGCGTTATGCGTCTGGAAACTCTCATTAAAGACATCAACGAAGAGATGTTTACCAAGATTGTTGAGAATCGCAGCGTGAAAGATAAAGATGCGAAAGAAACTGCAGAGATCGTAGGGCTTTCCGCGATCAAATACGGTGACCTTTCCAATCAGGCTACCAAGGATTACATTTTTGATATTGACAGATTTACATCATTTGAAGGTAATACAGGTCCGTATATCCTTTATACGATCGTTCGTATCAAATCTATTCTGAACCGTTTTGCAGAAGAGGGCGGCAACCTTGAAGCAGGTACAATCCTTGATCCTGTAAACGACAGCCAGAAGAACCTGATGCTTCAGCTGACAGGTTTTGGTGCAACCGTAGAGAACGCCTTTGAAGAAAAAGCACCGCATAAGATCTGTGCATATATTTACGAAGTATCCAATGCATTCAACAGCTTCTATCATGAGACAAAGATCCTCAGCGAAGAGAACGAAGCACAGAAAGCTTCCTTCATCCAGTTGCTGAAACTCACTAAGAAAGTTCTGGAGACATGTATCGATCTTCTTGGATTTTCTGCACCGGACAGAATGTAAAAATAAGATTCATCAATAAATCAACTTGTTGGTATGCTAGTTACTGTTCACACACCACTATCCCGCGAGGTGTTTTGGCATGAATATGCCAAAATCCCGAGACATACAAGCCAAAATTTCATTGCCGCAGGCAATCTGGAATGAATTTTGGCTACGTTACTGAGAACGGAGTGAACAGTAACGTATACTAAGCCCTGTTTACATATATTGTAAATGGGGCTTTTCAAAAAGAACGAAATGTGCTATCATGTATTTATCTAATCTATACGTGATGAAATTCTTTCATCACATTTTCCATTTTTATTTTAAACGAATTGTGAATATCTGCTTGGCTCAGATAAACTGCGGAGCAGTTATTCGGTTATGAGCAAGTAGAGAATCTGATGATTTTATCTGTTTGACAATTGAACAGGAGGTGAACCAGTGAATTTATCTGGAACTGTATTAAAAGGGCGTTACTGTATTCTGGAGCCTGTTGGAAAAGGCGGTGGAGGGAAAGTTTACCTTGCCAGAGATCTGGAACTAGGCGTTTTGTGGGCGGTAAAAGAAATACCGGCATCCGGCAAAAGTGAAGCACGTATGCTTTTGAAGCTTTCACATCCGTCTCTGCCAAAGATGATAGATTATATAGAGGATAACCGGAAATGCTACCTTGTTATGGAATATGTCAAGGGAAAATCGCTGGGTGAGTGTTTAAGAGGCGGAAAACATTTTTCCATAAATGAAATCGTTAAATATGGAATGGAAATTTCAGAGGTATTCTCCTATTTTCATGGTCGGAAACCACCGGTTTATTATGGAGATCTGAAGCCTGACAATCTGATGCTGGGTGAGAATGGAAGATTATATCTGATCGATCTGGGCGGTGCTGTAAACGGATATAAATATCACCATAAAGTATGTACAGGCACTGCCGGTTTTGCTGCGCCGGAACAATATGAGGGAAAGATAAATGCAGCAACAGATATTTATACATTTGGAAAAACATTATCTGCCTTATGTGGAAAAACAGATTGTCTGTTATTCATCCGGAACATGTCATTATTCTGGCTTATTTTCAGATGCTGCATGAAGAAACCGGAAATGCGTTATCAAAATATGAAGACTGTACAGAAAAAACTAAGCAGAATCCAGAAGAGACAAAATCAGAGTAAAATTAAAAACATGTTGGTTTTGGCAGGGAGCAGTATTGCTTTTGCAGTAATAACTGTTTTTCTTCTGTTTAGTTCTGATCTGGTATCCGGTTCCAAAACATTTGATTTTTATGAAGAGCTAACTGATATTACAGACCTTTATTATCAGGAAGAATTTCAAAACGGCAGTAAAGCGGACAGGGAAAAAATTTGTGAACAGGCAGATACCGGACTGCGGAAATTACAAAAACAATGCACTGAAAAAGAGGAGTCAAGAAAGATATTACAGCTTCTGGCAATAAACGGTGAGTACCAGGAAAATTATGAAAATGCAGGATTCTACTATGAGCAAATGCTTCTTTATGATGAAATTTACAGAGCCGGATACGGTGAATATGGAATGTTCCTGTTCCGTACCGGGCAAAAGGAAGCCGGTCAGGCACTATGGACAGAATATAAGTCGAAAGAAACAATGTTAGACGATACAGTCAGCAGAAATCTGAGATTGTGGGAAAAGGAGATGACTAAGAGTGAAGAAAAATCATAACAGACTCTGGATTGTGACATTTGTATGTTTATGTCTGTGTCTGACTTCGACTATCTCTGCCATGCAGATGGGAGGTTTTGATATTGATGTAGGAAATGGAGAAAACAGCAGCTGGCAATGGCATGAGGAACAGCAGTGGAATCAGAGCAGTTGGGAGAATGCGTGGGAAAATAACCGGCAGACTGGAGACAACACATCAGAAACTCCTGCACAGAACGATCAGGCCCAGGACAATGGATATCAGTATGATTCTGATACAGGAAACGGAACACAGGATAATATACAGCAATGGAATGGTGTACAGCAGAATAACACTGACTGGAATAACAGCAGTCAATGGAACAATAATTCTCAGTGGGATAATAATTCTCAGAATAATAATGCCCAGAATAATAACGTTCAGAGTAATAATGCCCGGAATAATAATTCTGCATGGAACGCTCAACCTCAGACAGATAACAATATGCAGATAACATCCCGGACGGATAATGAATCCGCTGTTAAGATATCAGAAAAACCCACCTCAACATCAATACCTGTACCAACACCTAAACCTGCGAAAAATCCGAAGCTGACAAAAACACCCAAATCAACTCAGCCCCCAACTCCTAAGCCGTCAAAAAAGAAAAATAAGAAGAAACAAAATAAAGCAAAGAAAACAGAAAAAGAAAACAAGAATACAGGTAATTCCAAAGTGTTTCAGAATAAAGAAAACCAGGGGGATACTGTTGAATACACGCATGTAAAAGATGAAGCTGTTAAGTTTCATTGCACACAAAATACAGATAGTTTCCATACCCCGCGAATTCAGATAATATCCCGGGGCTCTGTTCAGATTCTTTCTTTTCGGCTTAACAAAACAGAATGTCCCTGGCATTGGGAAGGAGACTGGATCATACCGGATACGGAAGATGAAAATGTAAAAGAAATAGAATTGTTGGTTATCTCTCAAGGCGGAAAGCTGATAAAAATGAATCCCTGGATTTTTTCCTCATAGACGCTTCAGGAAAACAATGCTATAATTTATCATATTATATCAATTTTTCTGAGACAGGAGGAACCTATGTACAAAGTAATTTTGTTTGATTTAGATGGAACATTAACAGAATCCGGAGAGGGTATCACGAAATCTGTTCAGTATGCACTGGAGAGAATTGGAAAGCCTGAACCGGACCTTGAGAAACTGAAGGTTTTCATAGGACCGCCGCTTATGGAGATGTTTATGCAATATGCACAGATTGATGAGGCAACCGCAAAACAGGCGGTGGAAATTTACAGAGAACGCTATTCTGTGACAGGAATCTTTGAAAATGCCGTATATCCGGGAATTGAGAACATGCTGGCACAGTTGGAGAAGAAAGGATATATTCTCGCAGTAGCATCCTCTAAACCGGAAGTATATGTGAGACAGATCCTGGATCATTTTGGACTTACCCGGTACTTCACAGAAATCGGCGGAAGCGAATTGAATGGTCGAAGAACAAACAAGACAGAAGTGATCGAAGATGTTCTGAAACGTCTGAATATGGACAAACACAGAGATCAGGTTATTATGGTTGGAGATAAAGAACATGATGTATACGGAGCACGCAAAGCTGGCCTGGAATGCATTGCAGTTTCTTTCGGATATGGAACTGAAGAAGAGCTTAAACAGGCAGAACCTCTGAAAATCGTTGATTCTGCAGAAGGAATCGTAGATTTTTTCGCCTGAGCCCTCTGCGAAAACAAAATATTGTTTCTAAAATCTGGAGGGCAGGATATCCGGCAGGAATCCATTTTGTGATTTCGCAGATCGTTGCAGGGACTGCGTTGGCAGTATTTGCAAGAACAGCAGAAAATTCGGCAGAGACATACTATAATTACACGATTTTTCTCACAGGCTTAACAGGAATCCTGGCTATGATCCCGGCATTGTATTTTTATCGAAGAGATAAAGTTAGAAGAATTGCCGGCGGTCTGATCCCGGCACAGAAAAAAGTACCGCTTTCCTTACTGGAAATAATTCTTCTGCTTCTGGCAGGAGCCGGACTTGCACAGTATGGAAACTTCCTGATGGCAATTCTTCAGTCATTTATCAACAGCAGTGCCTACCAGGAAAGCATGACCAGAATTACAGAAGGAAAATCACTTCTTATGATGATTTTCTGGATGGGAATTATTGCACCTGCGGCGGAGGAAATGATCTTCCGCTGGTTAATCTATCTGCGTCTGCGTGACTGGCTGAAGATGCCGGTGGCAGCAGTGATTTCCGGAGTGGTCTTTGGTATCTATCACGGAAATATCGTACAGGGAATTTACGCAAGTATCCTCGGAACTGCATTTGCATGGATACTGGAAATGAGTGGAAATATTTACAGCAGTATGCTGCTCCATATGGGAGCAAACATCTGGTCACTGCTTATCTCAGAATATGCACTGGATTTGTATTCCATGAAATATGGGGTACAGATTCTCATATTGATCTATCTGATTCTGTTGATCAGTGTGGTATATTGCCTTACCCATTTCGAAAAGATGTGCAGTATAAGAAAAAAGAAAAGAATGATATAAAAATAGAGACAAGATAAAGACATCTGCAATTGTGGAATGACAGTACACATGCAGGTGTCTTTGTTATTAGAAAAAAGATTATGTTAAGGCAAAAAGAAAATAATCAGTATACGGAAATTTAGATGTACTGGAAAGAGTAAAACCTAACAGTTTGATTAGGATTCGGAAATAACCTTTTACTGAATTAAACAGAGAATATCTGTTTGACAAATAAGTATTTAGCTATTAAGTACTTGACAGATACAACAGTATTTTGTATTATGAGTGTATCAATACAACTAATACACTGAATACACGCATAAAATAAAACAACACATCATGAAACACGTAACAGAAAGGAGGAATCACCAGTGATTGTTTTGGATTATCAGGACAGGCGTCCAATCTATGAACAGGTTACAGATAAATTTCAGATCCTAATCCTGAACGGTGTCCTGCCGCCGGGATCGCAGATGCCGTCAGTAAGGCAGCTTGCCACAGAACTGTCCGTCAATCCCAACACGATCCAGCGTGCATATATGGAGCTGGAGAAACTGGGACTGATCTATCCTGTAAAAGGCAGAGGAAATTTCGTAGCAGACAGCTCTCAGGTACAGAAGATAAACAGAGAGAGCTACCGAAAAGAATTCACAGCACTGATACAGAAAGGCAGAAACACAGGATTCAACAGAGAGGAACTGGAGAAAATGCTTGCGGAAATCTTTGAAAAGGAGGACGAATCATGATAGAGATCAGAAACTGCAGTAAAGCTTTCGGAGAGATCCATGCCATTGACCATGTATTAATGGAAATCGGTGAACGCCAGATTTTCGGACTGGTAGGGACCAACGGTGCAGGAAAGAGCACGCTGCTTCGAATGGCTGCCGGAGTGATAAAGCCGGACGAAGGAGAAATCCTGGTGGATCAGGAACCGGTCTATGAGAATGAAAAGATAAAACAGCAGATATTTTACATTTCAGACGGTGGATATTTTCCACAGGGATATACGGCAGCAGATCTGAAAGATTTCTACAGAGAATATTATCCGGACTTTATGACTGACCGTTACAGTAAATTAATGGACCAGTTTCATCTGGATGAGAAACGCAGGATCAGTTCCTACAGCAAGGGAATGAAGAAACAGCTTCTGGTCATTATGGGAATCAGTGCAGGGACAAAATATCTGTTATGCGATGAAACGTTCGATGGACTTGATCCGGTCATGCGTCAGGCAGTAAAGAGTCTGTTTGTGTCTGAAATCATGAATCGGGATTTTACCCCGGTGATCGCATCTCATAATATGAGAGAACTGGAGGACGTGTGTGACCATGTAGGACTCCTGCACAAAGGAGGAATTCTTTTATCCAGAGAACTGGAAGACATGAAATTCCATATCCATAAGATCCAGTGTGTACTGCCGGATCAGACAAAAGAAGAAGCACTTTTGAAAGAATTGGACGTTTTAAAGAAAGAACATCAGGGATCACTTCTGATACTTACTGCAAGAGGGACCAGAGAAGAAATACTTCAGAAAGTACAGACACAGAATCCAATATTCTGCGAAGTGATTCCATTGACACTGGAGGAGATATTTATCAGCGAAACGGAGGTGGCAGGCTATGAAGTCAAAAACATTTTCTGGTAGATCATTAAGAAGCAGCTTAAAAGGCAGTACCTGGATTCTGGTGCTGTTGTTACTGGGGTTTATGGTTGCATTTCCGGTAGCAGAACTGATGCTGATCGGAAATCAGACGGATGAAATCCACAGGATGACTTTTGCCATGATCTGTTCCTATCTGATAGTTCCAGGCTTTTTGGTTACAATGCTTGCGGCCGTTGTAAATGCCCTGAATGAATTCTGGTATCTTTTTTCCAGAGATAAGATTGATTTTTATCACAGTCTTCCGGTAACAAGAAGCAGGTTCTTTTGGGAAAAAGCAATCAGAGGTCTGGTGCTGTATCTGGTTCCATATGTGATCATGGAACTGATCACAATGGCGATCGCAGTCAGCAAAGGACATGGTAGTCATCTGATCACGGCAGCGGGGAAAATGTTTCTGGAACATTTGCTTATGTATCTGCTGCTGTATTTCGGAGCAGTGTTGGCACTGGCAATTGCGGGAAATATTCTGGCAGGTATTCTGTCATTATGCTGTGTTTACCTTTACGGACCGGTACTGGGCATTCTTTTATGGGTGCTGGAAATGATGTATTTCAGAACGAATATGGGACTTAAAGAGGGAATGGCAGAAAAGATATCTGTTTTTCTTTCACCTGTATCTATTTCCGTGGCATTGCGGACTTATTCAGGACAAAAGAATTTCTGGATCATTATAGTGGGCGGGATACTGCTTCTGATTGTTCTGGCAGTATGTGCATATCTGGCATATACAAAGCGTCCAGCTGAGAAAACAGGAAAATCTTTTGTTTACGGATTTCTGGAACCAATCCTTTTGTTTATGGTCGTAATCCCTGCTGCTCTGGCAATTGGAACGATGTTTGCGCTGATCGGACCGGAAGAGAACAGGACTGGCTGGTGGATATTCGGGCTTGTGTTGGGGACAGTTGCATTTTATGGAATTTTGCAGGTTATTTTTGCAATGGATTTCCGTAAAATGGCAGCACATAAGCTGCAGCTTCTGCTTTTGGGAATATGTGTAGCTGTCAGTGCCTGGATATTACACACAGATGCCATCGGATATGATACAAGAATTCCGACAATGGCAAAAACTGAGGGAATCAGTCTGAATCTGGAGCGGATAGGAACTGAGAGTGTGAATGAACCGCAGATGGAAGTGAGCTCTGGTTCATATAAACTGGACAGACTCTTTTATTTTATGGGCGGAAATTATGGCAGATGGACAGATGCAGGAATGTCAGATACAACCTATGAAGTGTTAAAAGAAATTGCGTCTTATCAGAACAGTAAGGAGTGCAGCGGAACAGAAATAGGAGTTCAGTTTAAAAAGAAGAGCGGTTTCGATATTACCAGACAATATATAGTGACAGCGGAGCAGCTTGGCAGACTGCTGGAAGCATGCTATGAGCAGGGAACATTAAAAGATAATAAATATGATATTCTGGAAAAGTACAGACAGAAAGTGTCTTTTATAACAGTAGATCCTTTAAATGAATTAGATGATCAGTACTCTGTAACATTGGAAAAATCTGACAGTCAGAAGCTGCTGGATCTGCTGAAACAGGATATAGCAGAAGCCTCACCGCAGGAACTTATAGGAATCCCGTGTGGACAGATGGAGCTTTACGCTACTTCCTATGCAGATATGGATGAGCATATTGCACCGGAATCCTATGCAGAAGTAGGAAGATATATTTTCCCGACATTTAAGCGGACACTTGTTTTCCTGAAAGAAAAAGGTTATGCTTTTGTTATGGAAAAAGAAAATCTGAAACAGTACGATTATTCAGTGACATATAATGCAGAAGAAATGGATGTCACAGATCCTGAACAGAAAGAAGAATTAGCCCAGAGCCTGATCCGTGAATTGGAGTGTCCGGCATGGCTGGAAACGGAGGCGGGTGTGAGTGTGAAAGTGGCTCTGAACAGTACAGAGTCTGCCGGAGAATCGCTAAACGGAATAGAGTTTGCTGTACTGAAAGAGAAAGAGCCGGAATTTATAAAGAAAATAGTAGAAACTGGCGAGGAAGAAGAATGAAGAAAGCAGTTCGTCTGGACAAGTTCCTGGCAGATGCAGGAGCAGGAACCAGAAGTGAGGTAAAAAAATTTATTCAAAAAGGAAAAGTCCAGGTCAACGGTGTGCCTGCAAAGAAATCGGAGATCAAGGTCAGTGAAGAGGATGAAGTAGTTCTGGACGGAAACAGAATTTCCCAGGCACCGGAATTTGTCTATTATCTTCTGCACAAACCGGCAGGGTATGTTAGTGCCACAGAAGATAAGCGGGACAAAACAGTGATGGAACTTGTAGCATCAGACAGAAAAGGCCTGTTTCCGGTGGGAAGACTGGACAAAGATACGGAAGGACTGCTTCTGATCACAGACGACGGGGCAGTGGCGCATGAATTGCTTTCTCCAAAGAAACATGTGGACAAGACCTATTATGCGGTTACAGACGGATGTATGACCAAAGAGGATGTGCAGCGCTTCGCAGATGGTCTGGAAATCGGAGAAAAAAATCCCACAATGCCGGCAAAACTGGAGATCCTCAGTACAAGAAAAGTTGAAGAGACAGAACTGGAACAGTACCCGTCAGGATGGTCATCAGAAATTCAGCTTACGATCAAAGAGGGGAAATTCCATCAGGTCAAGCGAATGACAGAAACAGTAGGAAAGAAAGTCGTCTATCTGAAACGAATTTCCATGGGAGTATTGACATTGCCGGATGATCTCAAAAAAGGCGAATGCCGACAGTTGACTGCAGAAGAAGAAAAGAGATTAAAAGAAAGTATTGTCACAAAATAAGTAAAATTGTAAGAATACATGGTTGATTGTCCGCTGATATAATGGACATTATAACATGTGTCGGTAAAGTGCAGGAAACTGAGTTTGTCAGAAGCAGATCAGAACCTGGAAGAAACTGTAAAAATAATAAAAAATTTGCAAAAAACCCTCTTTACATGGAGGGTTTTTGTATGCTATACTACAGAAGTTGCGAGTCATGCGCATCTATTGTGCATGCAAAAATATACACGTTCGGAGATTCCCGCGGATGGTGCCCTGCGGTGTGAGGCTGGGTCCCCAGGAAAAAGAACCGGGCGGAAGAAATTAACCAAAAAAGGAGAACAAACATGAGCGTTATTTCAATGAAACAGCTTTTAGAAGCAGGCGTACATTTCGGACATCAGACAAGAAGATGGAACCCTAAAATGGCTCCATACATCTACACAGAGAGAAACGGTATCTACATCATCGACTTACAGCAGTCTGTAGGTATGGTTGACGATGCTTACAATGCAATCGCTGATATCGTAGCAGACGGTGGAAGCATCTTATTCGTAGGAACAAAGAAACAGGCTCAGGATGCTATCAAAACAGAAGCAGAGCGTTGCGGACAGTTCTATGTAAACGAGAGATGGTTAGGTGGTATGCTTACAAACTTCAAAACTATCCAGAGCCGTATTGCAAGACTGAAAGAAATCGAAGCTATGGAAGCTGATGGAACATTTGATGTTCTTCCTAAGAAAGAAGTTATTGAGCTGAAAAAAGAACTTGCAAAATTACAGAAAAACATCGGCGGTATCAAAGAAATGAAGAGACTTCCGGATGCAATCTTCATCGTAGATCCTAAGAAAGAAAGAATCTGCGTACAGGAAGCTCATACATTAGGAATCCCGCTTATCGGTATCTGCGATACAAACTGCGATCCGGAAGAACTGGATTATGTAATTCCGGGTAACGATGATGCAATCCGTGCAGTAAAATTAATCGTTTCCAAAATGGCAGACGCTGTTATCGAAGCAAAACAGGGTACTGCAGATGCAGACGGTGAAATCGAAGCTGAATCTGAAGAGTTCGCAGCTACAGAAGAATAATTTTTTGAACCAGTACAGGAAAGCCGACAGGCTTTCCTGTCATTGAAAAAGGAAAAGCCCCTCCGGGCGATTTACGAATATTATTCAGGAGGAAAATGAAATGGCTATCACAGCAGCACAGGTAAAAGAATTAAGAGAAATGACCGGCGCCGGAATGATGGATTGTAAGAAAGCTCTTACAGCTACAGAAGGTGATATGGATAAAGCAGTAGAATTCCTTCGCGAAAAAGGTCTTGCTACAGCACAGAAGAAAGCAAGCCGTGTAGCAGCAGAAGGTCTTTGCAAAACTTTAGTTTCCGAAGACGGAAAGAAAGCAGTTGTTGTAGAAGTTAACGCTGAGACAGACTTCGTAGCTAAGAATGAAAAATTCCAGAACTACGTTGCAGATGTAGCAGCTCAGGCTATGAACACAACAGCAGCAGATATCGATGCTTTTCTTGCAGAAGCATGGGCACTTGATACAACTAAGACTGTTAAAGAAGCTCTTGCAGCTCAGATCGCAGTTATCGGCGAGAACATGAACATCAGAAGATTTGCTCAGGTTACAGAAGAGAACGGTTTCGTTGCTTCCTACACACATATGGGCGGTAAGATCGGTGTTCTTGTAGACGTTGAAACAGACGTAGTTAACGATGCTGTTAAAGAAATGGCTAAGAACGTAGCAATGCAGATTGCAGCTCTGAAACCACAGTACACAAGCGATAGCGAAGTAAGCGCAGAATACATTGAGCATGAGAAAGAAATCCTTATGGCTCAGATCCAGAACGATCCGAAAGAATCCCAGAAACCGGCTAAGGTTATCGAAGGAATGATCACAGGTCGTATCAAAAAAGAGCTTAAAGAAATCTGCCTTCTTGACCAGACATACGTTAAAGCTGAAGACGGAAAACAGTCTGTAGCTAAATACGTAGAGCAGGTTGCTAAAGAAAACGGTGCTAAGATCACTGTTAAAGGTTTCGTACGTTACGAGACAGGTGATGGTATCGAAAAGAAAGAAGAGAACTTTGCAGAAGAAGTTGCAAAACAGATGGGTAAATAATCTGTAAAGATTAATTTTCTATTTAAATTTCAGTATTTATAGGCCCTGAGAGTCTTATAAACACTACGTTTTAGAAGTGATTATAAGATTTTCAGGGCTTTTTTTCTCTATTTTTTTCTAAAAAGTCTAAATTATCTTCAGGCATCACTGAAAATCGTCAAAAAATGCAATTAGTTGAGTACAAAATGAGTAAAAGTTGAGTAAAAACCGAGGTCTGAAATCTTCAGCGAAGTTTACTCAAGTTATCGGCGATTTTATTAGATTACTATAATTTTCAAACTTCAAATTATAAAACTTTGAACTATAAGAAAGGAGAAAAATGGTAAAAATCAGATTGATGGGAAAGAAAGAAGATATGCATGCGATGATAAAAAGAATTTATCAGATTGAGGACGTGCAAGTCATAGAAACATCAGATTTTTATATGAACAAAGGTACAAGTAAATATGGAAGAATTTATATGGAAGTAGAACCCAGAAAATAAGAAAGATGATTTCAGTATAGAAAGGAAGCGGGTGATTGCAAATGAGTAATACAGCGCTAGGTGCAATGAAGAGTTTAGAGTTTGCAGGTAAAGAGCATGAAAATAGTGAATCAAAGATCAATGAATGTAAGGGATATTCCGTAGAGCAGATCTTCTGTTGTGATCATGCTAAATATTTTTGGGAAGCAGTTAAATTTAGATATCCAGAATATTGTCTGTAAAACTAAGGAGGAAGAGATATGTGTATTATTGCAGTAGCAAATCAGAAAGGCGGAACAGGAAAGACAACCACTTGTGTGAATTTAGGGATTGGACTTGCCAGGACGGGAAAAAAGGTTTTATTAGTAGATGCGGATGCTCAGGGGAGCATGGCTGTAAGTCTTGGAGTCGTAGAGCCGGATAATCTCGATCATACAATCGTGAGTATCATGGAAAAAGTAATCAATGATGAAAGTATAGATGATAATGAGGGAATTATGCATCACGAAGAGGGTGTTGATTTTATTCCGGCTAATATCGAATTAGCAGGATTGGAAACTGCACTGGTTGGGGTGATGAGTCGTGAATTTGTATTGAAGTCATATCTGGATCATATGAAGGATAAATATGATTATATATTGATCGACTGTATGCCGTCACTGGGGATGGTAACGATTAATGCACTGGTGGCTGCTGATTATGTATTGATTCCGGTGGAAGCTGCATATCTTTCGACAAAAGGTTTACAGCAGTTGATAAAAACAATTGGAAAGGTTCGCCGCAGGCTGAATCCGTCGTTAGAAATTTTGGGAATACTATTAACCAAAGTAGATCGCCGTGCAAATTTTTCAAAAGATATCTGCGATCAGATCAGAGAAGTGTATGGTAGAAATATCCATATTTTTGAAAACTGTATTCCAATGTCCATCCGGGCGGCAGAAACGTCTGCAGAGGGAAGAAGCATTTATTATTACGATCCTAAAGGTATTGTAGCAGAGGGATATCAGAGTCTGACGAAAGAGGTGCTGAGAAATGAGAAGTAAAAGTGCTGAAAAAATCAAACTTACATCATATGAAGATCTGTTTGGAGAAACTGTGCAGGATAATGGAGAAAAAGTCGTATATATTCCTCTTGATAAATTACATCCGTTTAAGAATCATCCATTTCAGGTAAAAGATGATTCCAAAATGCAGGAAACGGTAGCCAGTGTAGAACAGTATGGTGTACTGGTTCCTGGCATTGTACGTCCCTCTGAAAATGGTACATATGAGATTATTTCCGGTCATAGACGTTGTAGAGCATGTGAACTGGCAGGTATGGAAGACATGCCTGTTCTGATCAGAAATCTGAATGATGATGAAGCTACTATTATAATGGTAGACTCCAACATTCAGAGAGAGGATATTGCTCCCAGTGAAAAGGCTTTTGCTTATAAGATGAAATTTGAAGCATTGAGACATCAGGGAAGCAAAGGCGAAAAATTTACAGCTGATATAGTAGGAGAGAAAGCAGGAGAAAGTGGAAGAACCGTACACCGTTATATTCGTTTGACTGAGTTGATTCCTGGAATGCTGGAAATGGTAGATAACAATATGATCAATGTGGGGATTGGTGAAAGATTATCTTACCTGAGGAAGACTGAGCAGGAATATTTGCTGAAACTATTCGTGGAAAGAAATATCCGTATAAAAAAAGAACAGGCAGAACAGCTGAAAAAATTGAGCAGCAAAAAAATGCTTACAGAGGAAATGATAGATTCACTTCTTATTAAAAAAGATACCTCAGAGAAAAAGGATGTTCTTTCATACAAGACAATAGGAAAATTTTTTCCGCCAGAGTATACAAAAGAACAGATAACTGCTGTTGTATTTGAACTTTTAGCAGAATGGAAAGAGAACAAGGTAGGTGAGGAATAAATGCAGAAAGTACAATTTGAATATTTCTATAATGATGATTCTGATCAGTATAGTTTTTATCGTATTCCGAAATTGCTGTTTACAGAGGAATATTTTTCCTCACTTTCTTGTGAAGCAAAGGTATTGTACGGTCTTATGTTAGACCGTATGAGCCTGAGCTTAAAGAACAAATGGTTTGATGAGCAGGATCGGGCGTATATCATTTTTACAATAGAAGATGTAATGGAACTCTTGAATTGCAAAAGCCAGAAAGCAGTTAAGATTATGAAAGAACTTGATGCAGAGGATGGAATCGGACTTATTGAGAAAATAAGACAGGGCTTTGGAAAGCCTAATATCATTTATGTGAAAAATTTTATGATAAAAGAGGCTGAAGAACAACGGCAACAAGTCCAGCAGAATGAGCTGCCTAAGAATTGTGAAAATCAAAATTCAGTAATGCAGAACTCTGCAGATTTCAACACTGTCGATAGTGAAAATCAAAATTCAGTAATACGAACCCCCGTAAATTTCAGCACTGTTGATAGTGAAAATCAAAATTCAGTAATGCGAAATCTCGTAAATTTCGGCATTGTCGATGGTGAAAATCAAAATTCAGTAATACAGAGTCCCGCAGATTTCAGCGCTGTCGATAGTGAAAATCAAAATTCAGCAATTGTGAAAATCAAAAATCAAGAATGCCGAAAATCAAAATCTAATTATACTGATTATAGTAAAACTGATATAAGCAAGAATAATCCTATCTATCCATCAAAAACAGGATCGATGGATGAGATGGATAAATATAAGTGCGTTGTGAGAAAAAATATTAATTATACATGTTTTGAGAATGATTGGGCTTATGATATAAAGATGGTAGATGAGCTGATTGACCTGATAGTGGAGATCATGACACTGCCAGATACTACAACTGTGCGAATTGGCGGGATAGAAAAAAATGTAGCTCTGGTAAAAAGCCAGTTTATGAAGCTGAAAAAAGCACATATAGAGTATGTGATAAATTGCCTGAAGAAAAATACGACCAAAATCAGTAACATCCATGCATATCTACTTACAACCTTGTATAATGCGCCGTTGACCATGGACAGCTATTATCAGGCGAAAGTGAATTATGATCTGTACGGGAATAGTTAAGCGAATGACATAAAAGTTTATGACATTGTGTCATAAACTAAAAGAGGTACACAACTGGCATCTTTCAGTTGTGCACCTCTATAAGAATTATTTGCATCTAGGTAGTTTTAATAAATTATCGTTAGGTGTATCATTCGGCGCGGAGCGGACATATTTTTCTCCGTTTGAACTTGTTGCAGGTATTAAATCAGGATAAGGATAAATGTTTAC
Source organism: Blautia wexlerae DSM 19850 (assembly GCF_025148125.1). Lineage (NCBI taxonomy): Bacteria > Bacillati > Bacillota > Clostridia > Lachnospirales > Lachnospiraceae > Blautia > Blautia wexlerae. The sequence goes on along the minus strand of NZ_CP102267.1, from coordinate 2,682,723 downwards.
TTGGATGGAATGAGGATGTTGTTTCAAATAATTATGTAAAGTAGTTTTATCAAAAAATCCTGGGCTAGTACATCCCTCTATATAAATTTCAGATATTTCAGATGTTCTGGTTGAATAATAACAGCCAGATTTCATTTTAATTTTAGTGGCTTTCATTATTATGAGTGCTCCTTTCTATGAGTTATATAAATAATAGTTATGTATGTAAACAATAAGAAAAGAAACAAACGAATGTTTTGGATTGTGTCGGTTATAATTCTATGATACACTAATCTCGGCTAAAAGTTTATATGTATATAGAAATCAGTATGCTATTCGTTTAGATGCTTTGGTTTCTTTTTTATTGGAATTTTTATTTCTGAATTTAATATATCATTACTACTAAAAAAAGTCAATATAAAATTTGTCCCAATATTGACAAATTTGTCCCATGACATTATTATATAAGTATAAAAAAGAATAGGGGTGACGCAAATGAAAAAAAAGAGCGTTATAAATTTAATTAAATATTATGCAGAGAATAATGATTCAGGATTTAGAAGTGAAGCATATGAAATAGCAAAAGACTTTGACAAATCAGGAGATTATCAGTTAGCAGAATATATTATGGCGTTGATGTCTGATGCTAACACATTTGTACCACAAATGCAGGAAAATGATTCAGCATTATTTGAGAGGATAGAATCTTCTGGAGAAAGTTTATGGCTTCCCGAAAAAATAACGCAGGATATGTTAGGAATTGTTCATGCAATATCGTACAATGCTGGAATAAATAAATTTTTGTTTCAGGGAGCGCCAGGAACTGGAAAAACAGAGGCTGTTAAACAATTAGCACGTATACTAAATAGAGAAATCTACATGGTTGATTTTGCTGGCGTTATTGATAGTAAGCTTGGACAGACGCAAAAAAATATTGCTACATTATTTAAAGAGATTAATAATTTTGTTCATCCTGAAAAGGTTATAGTTTTATTTGATGAAATTGATGCAGTTGCATTAGATCGTACAAACGCAAATGATTTGCGAGAAATGGGAAGAGCAACTTCAGCTATGCTTAAAGGAATGGATTATATGGATGAGAGAGTTGTTATGGTAGCAACAACAAATTTGTTTTCACATTTTGATAAAGCTTTGGTGCGAAGATTTGATTCAGTGATTGATTTTAATAGATATACACCAAAGGATTTAATTACGATTGCTGAAGAATTTCTAAATAAATTTCTCTCAAAATTTAAACTGGCAAATAAGGACATACGACTATTTAGGAAAATTATAATGCTGCTAGATCCAATTCCATATCCGGGAGAATTAAAAAATATAATCAGAACTGCGGTTGCATTTAGTGATCCGGGAGATTCCATGGATTATCTGCGAAGATTATATTATACAGCTACTAATGAAAACCCAGAGGATTTGAAGAAACTTCAGGAACAAAAGTTTACAATTCGAGAGATAGAGATATTGACAAAAATACCTAGAAGTACTGTGGCAAGGGAATTAAAGGGGATAAAGGATGAATAATATATTACAATTAAAAGGACAATTTTATAAAAGAAAAAATACACAAAGTTTTGGGCAGGTTAATTTACCTAAAGGAGCAAAAGTTTCAGCAAAACATGTGGATGATTTGAGAAAACAGTTAGAGGGTGTAAAAAAGTTTTGGGAAAATAATCCAGTAATCAAAGGAGCTTTGGTAAGTGTTCACTATCAGAGAGTAGTTCCTAAAAGTAATCGAGTTCAAATACTTTTGGGTGAAATAGGAAAACATCCCAATGATGCGATCCGGGGAGCTAAATTTGTAGATGAGCATATAGAAAATAATAAAATTAGAAAAAAACATGTGTTCACATATTTTGTTTCTTTGGAAACTCTCCAAAAAACGATTGACTATCTGGTGAAGTGCGAAAAAGTAATAAAGAAGTTTTATAATGATGAAATATCTGATATAGAGACAGAAATTATTAATCAGGGACGATATGATGATACTATCATGAAGAAAAATCCGTTTTTAAAGACAGTGGTTGACTCGTATTATGTAGAACGTTTTCAAATTGATCAGGCACCAGAAGAAGCAAAGGAAAGTTCAATAGTTACGATTTATAAAACTGGCGTAGAGACAATAGAACTTTTGAGTAAATTTGGAATTGAAATGATAAATGCCAAGATGATTAATGAGACTACACTACGTTTAGATAAAAATGAGATAGAAATATTACAAAATAATGCACCTTATTTAATTGCAATGCAGGTGAAAGATTTTTCCAAAGTTGTAGTAGATGATTTAGAACAAAGAGATAATGAAGAGGTAATATCAATAGTTTCTCCAAAAAATGAACCGACAGTAGGAGTAATTGATACTCAATTTGATGAAAGAGTTTATTTTCATGAATGGGTAGAATATCATAAAAGAATAGATGATAATATTAGTTTAAACTTGGATGATTATTTCCATGGTACAGCAGTTTCATCAATCATTGTTGATGGACCAAGGTTTAATCCTAAGTTAGAGGATGGATGTGGACATTTTAAAGTAAGACATTTTGGAGTTGCAAGAGCTGGTGGATTTAGTTCCTTTACAATATTAAAACAGATAAGGGATATTGTCGCTTCGAACAGGGATATTAAAGTATGGAATTTGTCATTAGGATCAGCAATGGAGATTAATCCGAACTTTATATCACCAGAAGCCGCTGAATTAGATCGAATTCAATGTGAATATGATGTTATTTTTGTTGTGGCAGGAACTAATAGAAGTCCTAAAAATATAGAAAGTATAAAAATAGGAGCACCTGCAGATTCTTTAAATTCAATAGTGGTAAATGCGGTTGATTTTGCCGGAAAGCCAGCATCATATACAAGAGTTGGTCCGGTATTATCCTTTTTTTATAAACCGGATATTTGTTATTATGGCGGAGATAAATCTGAAAGAATTACAGTATGTGAACCATTAGGTGAAGCAAATGTCTGTGGCACATCATTTGCTGCGCCTTGGATAACAAGAAAAGTAGCATATTTGATTCACATAGTTGGATTAAGTAGAGAAGTGGCAAAAGCTCTGATAATTGATTCCGCGGCTGGCTGGAATAGACAAGATGGCATAAATTATTCTATGGGTTATGGAATTGTCCCTAAAAATATACAGGATATAATACATTCTTCAGATGATGAAATTCAATTTATAATGAATGGAATTATAGATGAATATGAGACATATACTTATAATATACCAGTGCCTCAAGATATGAATGCATATCCATTTTTTGCCAAAGCAACATTAGTATATTTTCCAAGTTGTGATAGAGATCAGGGAGTTGATTATACAAGTACAGAAATGGATTTGCATTTTGGAAGAATTATGGAAAAAAACGGTAAAGCAACTATAAAAGCTATTGATTATAATAAACAGGCTGAAGAGGGATTACAAAAAATTTATGAAGAGTCTGCAAGAAAATTGTATCGAAAATGGGACAATGTAAAACATATCAGTGAGACATTAAAAGATAATGCAAGACCTCGAAAAGTTTATGATTCCGGAATGTGGGGAATAAGTATAAAAACAAAAGAGCGTCTTTTACCAAAAGCGGGTAGAGGGCTGCAATTTGGATTGGTTGTTACATTAAAAGAAATGAATGGTATTAACAGAATTGATGAATTTATTAAATTATGTATGATTAAAGGCTGGCTAGTAACATCTATCGACGTTCAGAATCAGATTGATGTTTACAGTAAGGCTGAAGAAGAAATTGAATTTGAATAAATTTATCGGTATAATATCATTTTTATAGGATGTGTAGATAGGACGAAATCTCTTGGCAGGGGATGTCGTCCTATTGTTATTTTAGTTAGATATATGTATTTTTGAGTTTATAAAGTTGAAAAAGACACATATGGAATACATGATAAACAGTCTAAAGAAAAATATCACCAAGATTGGTAACATTTGGGCATAGTTGCTGCGGGGCTGACAACCTGGTACAATGTTCTGCTAATAATGGAAGGCTATTGGGGGGCGAAAGTGAACTATGATTTGCATTAAGATATTTAAGGAAAATTATTAAAGAATGTGAGATTGTATCATAAAGTGAAAAAAGATGAGCATTGTGTAGTTAGATAAATACTTGTTATTTTGTATTATTATTGTTAATATATTTTTAGGTTAATATATAAAATAAATGGAAAGTGGTGAAGTATAATGAATAATCAAAAAAATGACAAACGACGTCAGCATTATGTGCCCAAATTTTATCTTCGTAATTTTTCTGAAAATAATAAGTCCGTTGGGATATATCTTTTTAAGGAAAATAAGATGATTAAACACGCTTCCATTAATGATAATCTCTGGAAAGAATATTATTATGGAGAAGATGCGGTGGTGGAAAATAAATTGGCTGATTACGAAGGACGATGGAATGAAATTATTTCTTCCATACTTGAGACAGAAAGTCTTCCTGATACAGAAAAAGATTTGGCATGTTTACGTTTTTTCATATTAATTGCATCTGCTCGTACATTAAAACGTGGAAATCAAATAAATAGTGACTATAACACATTAATAAAAAAAATTCTTGAGATAGAAGATCCAGAACTTTTAAAAAAAATAATAAATAGCGATGTTTGGATTGAAATGCAACATCCAGCATTAGTTTCTATAAAAGCGGCCCAAGAATTTTTGCCATTAGTAGTTGATCTGAAAATGGATTTACTAATTAACAAGAGTGAAGAGAGTTTTGTGACTTCTGATAATCCTGTTGTATTTTGTAATCAATTATTTCAAGAAAAAAATTTGTCCCGTGGATTTGGATGGGGAGAGATTGGAATACAGTTTATTATTCCGGTTAGCGCAAAAATTGCTGTTTGTATGTACGATGGTGAGGTATATGATATGAAAGAAAAAATATTGACTTCATGCAGTACAATAAATAAGCTGAATGAATTATTTTTGAATAATTCTGATGAAATGATTGTTTTTGAGTATAATGAAAAAGTAGCAAAAAATGAAAAGATAAATTATATTGATAAACTCATTAAAAAACCGAAACATATTTTGGAGTCAGATGAAAATGGCAATGTAATAAAATTTGTGAACAAACAAATTGCCGGAAGATATGATTTATCGGACATATTTGAAATAAAGCATAAGTATATAGAAATGAATATATCAAGTCATACAAAAGAAGAAGTTGAAGAGAAAATTAAAGAAAAAATTAAAGAAAAAATGAAGTCTGATATAGAAAAAACGCAAACAATGTCAGACACCGAAATACAAAAATTTTTAGAAAGTAAAAATGATGAATTAATAGAAATTGTGTTTGATGATATGATAAGACCATGGGTTAAATTATGTGAACATATATTTAATCTTTCTTAAGTGATATAACATTTCCATTAACAGATAAATAGTTTTTAGGTTGCTAATAAACGCAATGTGATATTAAGGGGGGATGAACAGAACCCCCTTTTACAAATTATTCCAGCTTTCCATGTTTTTTCTCGTACTCGGAAATTGCCTGTCTAATCAGATATAAAATTTCTCCATTGATAGAACGTCCATCATATTCTGCCATACTTTTCAGTTTTCTATGTGTATCTGAATCAATACGCAGTCCTAAGTGTTTATCTTTTTCCATAATAATCTCTCCTTAAAAATAAGTTCGAAATAAGTACATTCTAAGTATTTATATTAGACAAAAAGTTTGATAAGATGTTTTATATGAACTTATTTTAAGTACATAAAATATTTCAAAGGAGGCAGGAGATGAACGGACTAACAATTATCAAAAAGATATTGCAAAGAATTAATTTTATGCGTAAATACATGGACTATTACATATTTAATCGTGTGATGATCTCGCAGGAGAGAATGATATATCCGCTATCATTTTATATGAAATCTAAGAAAGAACAGGAGAAGATTGTTGAAGAAATCAGGAAAGAATTGCTGGAATATATAGATGAAATATCTAGGAAGTATCTGGATGATGAAAACGAGGCATTGGAGAATGACACAAAATCATAAATATGGAAGTTAAAGATCTGGTTTATTTATGTTTACTGAAATTGTGATTATGAAATAAATCAGATTTTTTTGTAAAAAAATATGTAAGACCCGAACATTTCCCCCTCGCCGGTTGGGAGATATAGCGAAAGGAAAAAACTTTGCTATATCTCCCAACCGGCGAGGGGGATTTTTATGGGTGAGGATTGTTCCTGTTATAAGGAAAGGATCCGGCATGAATTTGACAGAGCATGTATACTGGCAATCAATGGAGAGGCAGCAAACTATTTCAAGGCATTGGACCGGTACGGAAAAAGAGAAACCAGTTTTTCTGAGCTGTCAGAAGTACAGCTTGGGGAATTATATACCGTAGATGAATACAGTGTAGAAAATTTCTTTTTTCAAGTATTGGAATATGATATAGAGGTCAAAGACCCGAAGATCGCAATGGCATTAGAGAAACTTACGGAAAGAAAACGGAATGTAATTTTGCTTTACTTCTTTATGGATATGAACGATGTGGAAATTGCGAAGAGCATGAATTTGGTACGTAGCACTGTCTGCGAACACCGTAAGCGTTCTCTTGAAATATTAAAAGAAATTTTAAAGGAGGCAGAGACTGCCGATGGATAAAAGAAAAGAGCCATTAAACAGAAAACTGCCTGAATATGAAGTGATCCAGAAAGCAGCATCCGGAAACATTCTGGCTGTAAATCAGATCCTGGATCATTACCGTGGATACATAATAAAGAAATCCATCAGAAGATTAAAAGATGAGTATGGAAACACTTACTGTTATGTAGACGAAACATTACGTCAGTGTCTGGAGAATCAATTAGTTAAAAAAATCATAAATTTCAAATTATAACAAGAGATATAGAAACTTTTTTCCTTTCTGAATGTTTTCCCCCTATTGCACCTTGAAAATTTAATAGAAGTATCCCAGGTACGTTACTGTAATTAGGAGCAACAGGATTCGTGCCGCCATGATCTAAAGATAGGGAGCGATAAGCGCAGGTCAAAACAGACTTATTGGTACAGTCTGCTTGCCATGAGAAATTGCAGGGATAATGATACTTCTGTCCAGCCATAGGTATCCCCATGGGGACAGTAATTGAAAATAGATTAAGCCGCGCAGGGTTATGACGTTCAGACCATGAACGGCCTGGGACTCTTTTGAAAAAGAACTTTGTGACACGATGTCATAAAGTGAAAGGAGAACGCTGTATGGTATGTATTGCTATTTTACTGGTATTTTTAGAGGGTAATTCTATTCTTATGTATGCCTGTCTGATCGTTGCAAAGCGGGCAGATCAGGATGCAGAAATCATGTTTAAAAAGAAAATCAATGAAAAAACAGCAGGAGAGAATGATGGAAAATAAAATATACCGCCCTCAGATAAGACTGCATCGTGACAAACCGGAAGACCGGATCATCATAGAGAAAATCGAAAACAGAGATCAGTTACTGCATAAAACAGTAAATGATTATATCAAACATGCAGTTTACGCCTTTGAAGATAAAAAGATTCCATTGCCAGAGGAACAAAACCAGATGGAAACAGAACTGAAAGGGTTATTCGATACACATAAATTTTAATTGGGATTAAGGAAAAAGTGAGATGAAAGATCTTGCTTTTTTTATTGTAAAAATGGGGATGTGATGCCTATGAATGTGTGAGATTCTAATGAAAACGCAGAGAAAAAGAGGAGGAAAGCCCATGATTAAAAAAACATATGGAAAAGTAGTTGCGTTTTTCATGGTACTGTTAATGATCGTGAATACGGTGATCGGTTATCTGCCGTTTTCCGCGCAGATCGTATAGGCTGCAAGCGCAATGACATTAAAGACCATACAGAACGGCACGGATGTCACGACTATTGATCCGAGACAAGACAGTATCATTACTTTTAAATGGAATAAGAATAACGGATTTAAAACTGTAAATGTAGACAACGATATGTCCCCTATTATGGATGTATCAAAAGACGCGGCAGGAAAGAGTGTAAAAGTAGACAACCTTGGAGATAAAAAGCCGAAGATCATCTACTATAAAGCTGCCTACGATAAGATCAACAAAGTCTACTACAATGTAGAAATGACCGTTACCAACTGGAAAAAGCAGCCGTTCAGCTGGATCGATGTGCCGACAGGCAAAGCAATCCCTCCGTTTATCCGGTTCCATACAACAAAGATCGGTATCAGTATCCGTGGACTTGACTATATTGATACCACTTTTCAATGGACGAAATACGGAGAAGACAGTTCAGGTAAAAAGCAGTCCCTGAAATTAACCGATGAGGAAACCGCCAGACTCCGTTCCTATATTACATTAAGTGACCTGGATGCTGCGCAGGCATTCCGCATCAATGAACAGCCGGGTATGGTCGGCATTTATAAATTAAAGGGTTATGACCATATCTATCAGGAGGGAGGAAATGTAGTTTCCAAAGATGTCCTGACAACAGATGCAGATAAAAAAGCCTGGGTTACTGCCTATATAAAAGGAGCAGACCAGTTTTCCCTCCGCTTTTATGAGGGGATGAATTTTGGTAACCTGGGAAGCGGGGATACCATAAGAAATGCACGTACCTCTGCCGGAAACATTGGAAGCTCTTATTACAGCTTTACCAGCAAGTGTCTTTTAACCATCCCGAAAGTTGTAGATCCGAATGAGCCGGATATCGAGAAAAGGGTAGGGGACAAAGGAACTGCCTGGGATGATGCAGAGGAAGCAACGGACAAAGAGACCGCCTATGAGATCCAGGATTATAATGAATTTGACTATCTTGTAAGATCTGCAGGTCCAGGGATTGAAATAGAAAATTATACAAGATAAAAGATCAAAAAAGGACTGGTTTTATGGAAAAAATAGATCACAATGCACATTCAGTATATTTGATGTATTATCATCTGATCATGGTGGTAAAATATCGAAGAAAAGTTATCAATGACCCAATTTCAGAAAGAGCAAAAGAAATATGGGAATATATTGCACCCCGATATGGAATTGTTTTGGAGGAATGGAATCATGATATTGACCATGTGCATGTAATGTTTCGTGCACAGCCTAAAACGGGACTCAGTAAATTTATCAATGCATATAAAAGCGCCAGCAGCAGGCTGCTGAAAAAAGAGTATCCGGAAATCCGGGAGAACTTTGGAAAGAAGCATTCTGGAGCCAGAGTTTCTGCCTTTTGACGGCAGGAGGGGCACCAGTTGAAGTAATCCGTCAATACATCGAAACCCAGGGAGAGAAAAAGAATTGAACATAGCATATCGTTTCCGGATCTATCCAACAGAAGAACAGAAGATACTCCTTGGAAAAACATTTGGCTGCTGCCGTTTTCTGTATAACCAGATGCTTAATGACAAGATCCGGGAGTATAAAAAGACGAAAAAGCTGTTAAAAAATACACCAGCCATGTATAAAAAGGAGTATCCATTTCTGAGAGAAGTAGATTCGCTGGCACTGGCAAATGTTCAGCTTCATCTGGAGAAAGCATATAAGAACTTTTTCCGTGATCCCAAGGTTGGATTTCCACGTTTCAAGTCAAAACATCACTCCCAAAACAGTTACACAACAAATGTAGTCAACGGAAATATTCTGGTAGAAGATAAGCGGATCCGGCTTCCAAAATTAAAATGGATCTCCATGAAAAAACGCAGGGAGCCTGCAGAAAACTGCTGCCTGAAATCAGTGACAGTCAGTATGGAGCCGTCCGGAAAGTATTTTGCAAGTCTGCTGTATGAAGGATACAGCTGCGAAAACCAAGCAGCAGATAAAGATTACAGCAATGCCAAAATACTGGGGATTGATTATGCGATGCAGGGGATGGCAGTGTTTTCATAAGAGATTGAGCTTGAAAAAGCAGGATTCTTCAGAAGAAATGAAAAAAGGCTGGCGAGAGAGCAGCGTAAACTGTCGAGATGTGTAAAAGAAAGCCGCAATTATGTGCGGCAGAAAAAGAAAGTTGCCAGGTGCCATGAAAAAATACGAAACCAGAGAAAAGATTATCTGCATAAACTGAGCCGCAGGATCACAGACCAGTACGATATAGTCGCGGTAGAAGATATTGATATGAAAGCAATGAGCCGGGGCCTGCATTTTGGAAAAAGTGTACAGGATAATGGATACGGGATGTTCCGGAATATGCTGGATTATAAGCTTTCCTGGAAGGGAAAGAAATTAGTAAAGACAGACCGCTTTTTCCCTTCAAGCAAAAAATGCAGTAAATGCGGAAAGATAAAAAAAGAGCTGGGATTATCTGAAAGAGTATACCGCTGCACGTGTGGAAATGAGATGGACAGAGATCGAAATGCAGCGATCAATATCCGTGAAGAGGCAAGAAGGATGCTGGCAGTATAAACTGTCCATATCCGGACAATAAGTAAGAAAATACGCCCGTGTCCGGGCAAAAAGAATCGCGGGGCACGCGAGGATAGCTTGTAGATACTTGGCTCAGTAGAGTCATTGAGCAAGAAGCCCCCACTTCAAAATCTGGGATTTAAGTGGTGGGAGCATGTCACAACCTGATGAGACAGAGGACATGATTTTTGATTGATCTGTCCTGAGGGGCTGGAATCATTGACAGCCGTATCATGTAAAAACACATGGTACGGCTGTTTTTAGTACCTGGAATATTTTATAGCACCTTTCCGGGTAATCATGAAAAGCATGGAAGTGTTCAAACTAATCTTTTGGGGATTTTCTGAGATTGTTAAAAAAAGTGCAACTTTTTTGGGAGTTTGCACGTCTAATAAGTAGAAGCACATAAAGAAAAGCTTTTATACAATATTTCCTGATGACCGGTCTGATATAGGAGAAGGGAGACGACAATGAATGAGATTTTGATACGAAAAGCAAAGAAAGGCGATAAAGATGCTTTTTGTCGGCTTATAGATGAGAATGTACAGAGTATGTACAAGGTTGCAGCAGCATATCTGAAAAATGATGAAGATGTTGCGGATGCAATACAGGATACGATTCTTTCCTGCTATGAAAATCTGAAAAGTCTGAAACAGAACAGATATTTCAAGACATGGATGATTCGAATTCTGATCAATAAGTGCAAGGACATGATACAGAAGAAAAAGCTGGTTACTTATACGGATCAGATGCCGGAAACGCCTTTTCACGAAGAAAAATATGCAGCAATGGAATGGATCCAGGCCTTAGAGCCATTGGACAGTAAATACCGCTTGGTTATTCTTCTATACTATATGGAAGGATTTGGTATCCGGGAAATCAGTGACATTCTGGATATGAAGGAAAGCACTGTAAAATCTCGTCTTTATCGTGGCAGAAAACAGATTGCAGAGATGTATGGATATAAGGTTAAGGAGGGACGTGCCTAATGATGACTTTAAATTATAATGAGAAAGACTTTCAGAAAAAACTTCAAAAGGATATAGAAATGCCGGAAATCGTGAATGAACATATTAATCAGGCATATCGTTTGATTGAAAATAACACTGTTTTACAGAGAAAAGCATCAAAGGATCCATATCATTGGATGAAAAGTGGAGGCAGGATAGCAGGAGGTATGGCAGCGGTACTGGCAGTAGGATTTGTATTCTGTGCAATCAATCCGGTAATGGCAAAGAATATCCCGGTTGTAGGAGGACTCTTTGAAATTTTACAGGATAATGTGAGTTTCTTTGGTGACTTTTCAGATCATGCAACAACTTTGGAAGCTGTTGATGGAACGAAGACAGACAGCAGTGAAACAGATGGAGCCAAGAACGGCAACGCCAATAGTGGTGCTGCTTACACTAAAACTGCAGATGGGCTGACAATTACATGCTCTGAGGTGTATGCTAACAGCCAGGCGATTTATGTGACCATGCAGTTTAAAAGTGATACACCATTTCCGGAGACAGAAACTTTGGCGGAAAATGGAACACCGGTCATTGATCTGGATATGACTGGTGGTGTGGACTTTAATCCGGATGCCAGTCCTGTAATTGATGGTCAGGTGGAAGGACAATTTCTGGATGATAACACTTATGCATGTATTTTCCGCTATGATCTGGCAGAAGCTGCAAAAGATTATACTGAATACAGCGAGAAATACAATGAGATGACGCAGCAGGTACTGGACGAGATGGGAATAACACTGGACGATCTGGACGATCAGACAGATGAAGGATATGCGCTGTTGGAAGAGTTTACAAATAAAGTGTCTGAACGTGGTGGGGAATATCAGAAATATATTAAAGAAATTGAAATTCCAGATACCTTTAATCTGCATCTGGACATCACGAAGGTAAAAGGACTGGAAGCAAACTACCAGTGGTCAGAAGAGGATGAGAAAAAATATGGAACGGATGCCGGTTACTACAAATATGAAGGTGACTGGAGCTTCGATATCCCGGTTACGGTAGATGATTCCCAGACAGAAGTATTGGAACTTAATGATACAAACGATGCAGGTATTGGACTTAAATCGGTGATTCGTACTCCATATGAATTAACGGTAAATGAACTTTATAAGGAAGGTTCCAACAGTGATTGCTTCATGGTAGCTCTTGATGCCAATGGAAACACACTTCCGTACAATGAGTCTACTGGAAACTGTAATAACTTCGCAATTCAGGACAGAGATATTTCTACGGTAGACATTTATTTTCTGGATTATGTCCAGTATATGGATGAGCTGAAAGGTCAGCAGAATTTTGATAATCCTACGAAAGAGGATGGACAAAAATGGAAAAAACTTCTGGAGGAGAATGCGAAGTACCATAAGACATTGCATTTTGACAATGACAATGCAAAAAACTAATTGATATAAAAGAAAGATGAATAAGATATGAGACAAAAAGAAGTGATAGGGCAATCAATAAGAACCTCAAAATCGGCAAGACCCGGAACAATTACTTATGTGCCGATGAACAAGTCTGAATTCAGATCTACTGTATTTTCAGACAAAAACAAAATTATGAAAATAGTTGTAATGCTTATAGTGATGATTTTGGTTATTAGCTGTTGTGTGTATGCAGGTATATCTTATTATTACTCATATCACTTCTTTTTGGGTACGACCATCAATGGAATTGACAGTTCAAATAAGACAGCTTATGAAGTTGAGCAGGAGATTGCAGGGAAAAAGGATAACTATGTTATTCAGGTAAGTGCAAGGATGCAGGAACCTCAGACTATTACAGGTAAAGACATTGATTATCAATATGTATCCAGCGGGGAAATCCTTCAGCTGCTGAAGACTCAGAAACCATGGGAATGGATCAGAGGTTTTTTTGAAACGAAAAATTATATGGTTCAAGAAGAGACTGTTTTCAGTCGGGAAAAGCTGGAGGAACAGGTAAGTTCATTAAATTGTGCCAAAAAAGAGAATCAGATAGCACCGGAAAATGCGTATGTAAGTTTTTCTAATTCAGAATTTACTATTGTGCCAGAGACAGAAGGCAGTGAATTAAATGCCAAGGAAGCTTATCAGATGATAAGCAGAGCAATTGATAATGAGGCGGCAGATGTAGATCTGGGAAGCAATCCAAAGGCTTATAAGGAAGCAGATGTGACGAGAGATAGTTCAGAACTTCAGAATATGGTAAATATGTATAATGGCCTGGCAAAAGTAAATATCACATATACATTTGGAGATGAAACGGTAACACTTGACGGGAATACCATCAAAAACTGGCTGCAGTTTGACGAGAAAGGGCAGTTGCTTCCGGATGATGGAGCCTTCAGGCAGCATGTAGTGGATTATGTGGCACAGCTTGCAGCAGATCATGATACAGTTGGCACTGAAAGACAATTTGAGACCACAAGCGGAAGGATTGTGTATGTATATGGCTCAGCCTATGGATGGAAGATTGATCAGGACAAGGAAGCAGCACAGCTCATGCAGGAAATTCAATCAGGAACCCAGACAACCAGGGAACCGGTATATTCTATGAGAGCAAATGCACATGGGATCAATGATCTCGGAGATACATATATAGAGGTAGATCTTACAGAGCAGTATATGTGGTATTATCAGAATGGAAATATTATTTTTCAATCAGAAATCGTATCCGGACTGCCAGGTGATCCGGATAGAAAAACACCCCCTGGAATATTCACACTGAATTCAAAGAGCAGTCCGTCTGTGCTGCGAGGTGAAATGACAGCAAATGGAACCTATTCTTATGAACAGCCGGTAACGTACTGGATGCCATTCAATGGAGGAATTGGCTTTCATGATGCAGACTGGCAGCCGTACTTTGGTGGTGACAGATATCTTACAGGTGGTTCTCATGGATGCATCAATCTTCCCCCGGAAAATGCCGGGCAGCTTTATAGTCTTATTCAGTATGATGTCCCGATAATTTGTTTTTACTAATTCTATATTATTCTGCCAGACGGCTTTAATTAATATGTTTTCAATCCGCCGGATATTTGTTTTTGGAAAAGAAGACCTCATTTTTAAAGAATAAAAAAATACCTGTGATGTGGGCAAAACTTTTTCAGGATCTTTTAAAAGATTGTGACCGGGAGATATATTCAAATCCGCAATTTTATACATGGAAGAAAACAAAGTAATAGCAAGTCGAATGGCTGTGTATTAAAATTAGGTAATGTAATTGAAGAAAAGATATGATATCATATGGGTAACAAATTGAACTGTGTGTGGAGGTGATGGCTGTGAAGAAAAAAGTGACAATAGTGTTGGTCATTATTAGTATTGTTGCTATAAGTACAATGATTATGTTTTCAACATATAAGTCTTCAGAAGCCTGTCGAAAAGCAAATGCCGCGATACAGTGGGATTGTTCTGTAACCTGTGCGGAAGAGTCAACGCCTGATTCTTATGTAATTACATATTCTGATGCAAAAATTTTATCCAAAACAGGCGTGTTGACGGTTCAGAACAGAAACGATTTTGACGTTATTGTGCATCTGCTCTGCGAAGGAAAACAGGAACTCGTATCTGGCAGTATTCCTGCGGGTGGTTGCTATTCTTTTCTGAACGTTACAGATAAAGAATACACGGTAGGTATTCATGCTGATGTTGGTGAAAATACGGATATAAAAGTATTTGTATATGACGGAAAAGACACCGAACCATATACACGATAAATTTTTTATAAAAATGCATGAACCAAAAAACTAAAAGTGAAATCTCTGTGAAACAGGAAAGTTTCTTGACAGTAATACCAAGAACTCCTATAATGAAACCAATCTATTGGTTTTAGACACTTAGATACGTGTATGGACATAAATATAGAAACAGGAAAGTAAAATTTGTAAAGAAGTGTGGAGATTGATATGTATAAGATTAACAGTTCATCACAAAAAATACTTGAAAAGATGCTGGGAAAGAAATATCGGGAAATTGTAGATATGGACTATGATGACGAGATTTCGTATATCCAAAAAAAGAACAACAGAAAATTGGTATTTTCTAATAAGGTGGATCACAGGAAAGTGGGACGTGGAAATCCTTTATTGTCCAGAAGACGTATTAAAACAATGGATAAAGTAAATGCAGGATTGTCGAGGATTAAATAATGTCAGAAAGTACCAATAGTACACCAGTGTTTAAGGAAGAATATCAAAAACAAATAGCTGATATTTATAAACAGTACCAACAAACGGTAAAACCTTATGTAGCTCAATTGGAGGTAATGG
Organism: Blautia wexlerae DSM 19850; assembly: GCF_025148125.1. Taxonomy (NCBI): domain Bacteria; kingdom Bacillati; phylum Bacillota; class Clostridia; order Lachnospirales; family Lachnospiraceae; genus Blautia; species Blautia wexlerae. The sequence continues at coordinate 2,667,093 of NZ_CP102267.1, read as the reverse complement.
AAAATGAATTTCCGATAGAAATCTTAAATGAAGTCAGGGCTATTATGAGTCATATAGCAAAATGCTATGAAATTACAAATGAGGAACTAATTCAAAAGAATATAGGAAAAGCCAAGAGTCATATGAAGCGTTGTGTACTGGATTGCTATAAGTATCTGTGCCTTGCGTACAGTGATTATTATGAAAATTTTGTACATAAATATCGCTTTACAGATTTAACTGTTGTAGATAATGGGGAATTTTGGTCAGATCTTTGTGAAACCGTATCTAAAGCAAAAAAGCAGTTAATACTTGCTAAGCAAAAGGAAGGTATGGTTGAAGATGTGGAAGACGCATACAACGAATTTGAGGCGGCGTATAATCAATATCATAGAGTGTATGAGATTATCGAAAATTCATATCGTCATCTAATAAAACTTAAAAGAAAGACGTTTTGGAAGGTAGCAATTTCCGTTTTAGCTTGGATAATCCCTCTTGTTCTTTCAATTGTGTTATTCTTTCTCGGATAAGAATATGGAAAGCATTATCGCTAAAAACGGTAGTGCTTTTTATTTTATTTTTTAAGGAAAAACGAATGGAAACTTTTGAAATGCCGTTTAAATTGGGAAATGATGCAAAAGCGGCCCTTGTAGGAGAAATATGTACTTGCAGACTATGAAGACAAAACAGAGCTGCATTTAATAGCAAATTTGAGATAGAGTGTATAGAAACAAACTATACGTTCTATTTTGGGGCTTTTTTGAGAAAAATCACAAAGTAATTTTTGACTATCTTTTCAAAAGTTCTTATATGCCGGTATAGCCTATTGTTACAGGCTTTTCCGGCATTTTTTGTTATGGAAGATATTCTCAAATCTTCTTATATCCCCGTATGTTTTGGTGTTCAAAAGTAGTATGTGGAGTAGTAAATTCTCCGTTTACTACTTATGCAATCAGCCGCTTCATTTCTGTTATCGACGTTTCGGAAGTCGTATGCGCGTAATAGTTCAGCGTCATATTGATGTTGGAATGTCCCATGATGTACTGCAATGCCTTTGGGTTCATTCCTGCATTTGCTAACGTGGTGCAGAATGTGTGGCGTAAGGTGTGCGGTGTCATTACCTTTGGCAATGCTACCTTTTGCGTTTTTGTGTATTTCCTTACAAGCCCCCGGAACATACTTTCATAGTTGACTGCCACTTTTGGCAAGCCGTTCCGGTTAAGAAACAGAAACTTTGTGTAGCCCTCTAAAATAACAGGCTGTGCATATTTCCGTTTGTTCAGCACCCGTTGAAATGCTTCCAACACTTTTTCACTCATAGGAATAACCCGATTGCCGCTTTTCGTCTTAGGCGTTTCCACATAGTAACCCACGTCTGCAATCTTCAAAAGTTGGTGGTCTACATTGATAAGCTGTTTGTCTAAGTCAATGTCAGCTTCCGTCAGTCCGCAGAGTTCCGAAATGCGAAGCCCTGTCCCTAACAGTATGATAATCTCGTCGTAGTATTTCTGATAGACTTTATCATGCTGCACAAAGGACAGAAAAGCCGCTTCCTGCGTAGGGGATAGAGGTTCCTTTGGTTCCGTATCATCTTCAAGGACTGTGTTCAACTGGAAGTCAAATGGATTTTTACGAATACAATCGTCCTGTATGGCTGTGTAAAAAGCAGCCTTTAAGGAACGCTTGTGGTTGTTGATAGTCTTGAAGCCGTAACCTTTTTCTTTCATGCGTAATGCCCATTCCTTTGCGTCGGAGAGCTTCACATTTTCAATCCGGCAGGCTCCAAGTTTATCCTCCTGCAAAATCCGCATGAGCTGTTTTCGCCCCTGCTTTGTACCATGCCGCACATTTGCCCGGTGGCGTATCTGCTTTGCGTAGAGTTGGCAGACCGTCATTTTCTTTCCGATATGGTCGATACCGTCGTCAAGGTCTTTTTGGATTTCTTTCTCTTTTTCCCTCAACGCTATATCGTCGCGTTTTCCTGCCGGGGTTTTGTCCGTAGGTACTAACTTCCAAGAATACACAAACTGCGGTTTTCCAAAGGTATCTATATATTTGTAGGCATATCTCCCGTCTTTTCTCTGGCTCTCTCCGGTGCGGAGAATACGATTTTTATTATCCCGTCTTTTTTCCGACATCGTTATGCTCCTTTCCATAATGGAAAGAGCCTTGATATGCTTGACTACATTGTACCACATTCAAGGCTCGATTTCACTATCAGATTGCGTCCACCGTATCAATCATTTTTTCAAACTGCTTACGCTTAATCTGAATACGGTTTCCGTTCATCATTACCCAGTCCGGGACGGGATTTTCTTCTGCCAGTTTCCGCAGCTTGCTTTCTCCGATACGGAAATATTTTGCGGCTTCTTCTATGGTAAGAGTGTACTTTTCCCAAATCGGCACGTCGTTATTGTTCAATTTGTCGTCCCCCTTTCTAAATGGGTCAAAAGTCAATTTGTAACATAGGCTTTAATCGGACGGCTATTAGCGTAACCTCATGGGACTTGCACCCCTCCGGCGGTCTGCCGAAGCCCTACCCATTGCCTGCGACGCTTCTAACGCTCGGACTATGGCTGTAAGGAAGTATCATTATGTATTCTGTGCGTTATCGCCCGCAAGTTGCTACACTTGCTTTGCAGCGGTGGTGTTGTTCGCTCGCTTTTCCCGTAGGAGAAAGGTCATGGCGCACCCGCCGTATGGCTCGGCACAAAAGGAACGTATCCGATTTGCCTTATGCTGCGTCGCCGTTCTATTGCGCCGCTTTCTTTGTCAAGGTTCAAAATGGCTGTGTTGCCGCATTAGCAGCGGAACGGAAAAGGGGGAGTAAAGACGTTCCACCGCCGATTGCGGTTATTTCTCTGTTCTAAAATTGAGGACAGCCATCATCAGTTTGGCTTGCAGCCGTTCCCGAATGTCGTTGTCTATACCAAAATAAACATTTCCACGCTCGTCATATAACTTTCGCATGGATAAACGGGCTATATAACCGCTGAAATGCTGCAAGACCATTTTCATAGCGTCCGGGTCGCCCTTTGTCGCTGCCACAATGACAGGATAAGGAACAAGGGCATTTTCCGGGTAGCCAGGTTGATTACCATTCGTCCCATTCATCAGCATTTTCCTCCAAATATTTTCTTAATTGTTCAAAAGAGCTTGTCCGCCTGTACTGTATTGTGCTTCTCGGTGTATTGAGCAACTCTGCAATTTCTGTATCGCTCATTCCCTCGAAATAATACAGCAATATGGCTTTGCGCTTTTCTTCCGGCAAAGTACGGATTGCTTCAAGAAGCAGCTTCGGCGTGATTTTCTTTCCGGCTTTTTCAAAGACGGTTTCAGCAGTTTCCCGTTTGAAATATTCATCAAAGGTATGTAGCTGTCGCGCTTCATCTAAGGTCATGTCGGAAAAGGTTACTTCCTTTGCCTTATGTGTACGAAGCTCTCTATGAGCGTCGCACGCTTCATTGTGCAATACCGCATTGCAATACTTCTGAAAAGAACATTGCTTATAAAACTCCCTGCTATTAGGTTCCACATTCTCACCTCCTTTCTCGTTGAAAGTTGGTGGTGCTTCCCCCTTTTCGCGGGGTAATACGGAGCTTTGAAAAAATGCCAAATATTTTCGGAAATTTTTTCAAAAATTTTTTTAAGCATACAAAATGCGCCCGTCCGCAAAAAAACGCGGACAGGCGCATAGGAATAATAAAAAGTATTTAGATGATTTAATAGTTCATATCTAAGGGTAGGAATATCCCCGGTGGCGGTCGGGCTTTTTTTGATAAATCAAAGAATGTAAGAATTTGTTGATGTGGTTTATAACTCATGGCGGCTACCTCCTAAAGCCGCCATGTCTACATGGTTAAGGGTCGTCGTACAGACAAAAAGAAACGGCGGCTCTGAAAATCAAAGCCGCCGAAATAGAATAGGCGCGTGAAAATATGGCTGCTCTGCGACGGCTTTTTTTCTTTGCCGTCGTCCGGCAGATGTTGGTTGTATCATTACTTATTTTTGATTGTTTTTTTAGATATTAAAATCAAGACAGAAAACAATCCACAAAAGAACAAACTCATAAGGCTAATAATGATTTCTCCAAAGGTGGCAGAATAATAGCCGGAAATATTGAATGTAGCAGTAATAGGATAGCAAGCCGAAAGAACATCGGATATACTTGTGAATAATCCTGCAAAAGAATAAATTACTGTAAAAATCAAAGCAAGCCAATAGCCTTTCTTTATTCTTGATACAACCGCAATAACAGGTGCAATAGCAAAGAAAATCCCAATGCCGTCAAGTAAATAGATTTTGAAAAAACTTAAAATCATTTTGATAGACAAGCCCCTAAAATGCAAAATAACTTCAACTAAAAATGTAATGCCGAAAAGCAGCAAATAAAAGAGTACGCTAAATGCAAAAGTAATAAGTAATTTTGCAATCGTCATTTTAGCTTCACTTATTGGAATTAAACGTAATGATTTAATAGTATCTTCTTGTTCCTCACGACAAATCATATAGCTCCCCAAAAGTGCAATAACCGCAGGAAGAACAAAAAAAGTTGCTAAAGACTGTGCTGCGTTCATAAACCACCCTGCGTCATCTATATAGCGTTTTTCCCCAAAAGAAAACTGCCCTTGAGTAAAAACAATAATTGCAACCATAATAACTGCGAATATGGCGACCAACACAATTTTTGAACGTCGGAGTTTTTGATGTTCTGCCCAAATCAATTCTTTCATCATTCAATCACTCACTTTCTATGCTTTAAGGAAATGTACGCAAATACGATAGAAACAATAGTCCATATACCGATACAAAAAAGTGCAGCCGGAATATTGACTTCCTGTGCCAAAATAACACCGGGAATATCTCGCATGATAATTGCTGTTGCACTGGATAGAGGGTGTAGGTACATATTAACCATAAGCAAAATAAAGCTAAGAAAGGTGTAAACCAGTGTCACACATACAGGGAGTATATAGTTCTTCCCGGCAGCTGCAACCGCTAAAAGTGGTAATATGGAAAATGCGGTAAGTATGGCGATTTCAATACATTTCTTAAATAGATAACTGATACTATTCCATTCAAAGGTTATATAACCGGGAAGCATACCGAAAAATACAGACGCTATGGCTGTAAGCAACATAAAACAAACGGAATAAGACAGTACAACAATAAATTTGCTAAAAAAATATCCTGTCTTGCTAATCGGTATAATCCACAACTGTTTGAGCATATCGTTTTGATTTTCGTCATACATGAGCATAGTAGAAACCAAACCCAATACAACAGGAAGTATAATCCAAGCTGTATAGCTGAATGTAGTCCACTTATAAAATTGTAATGGTTCAATAACTGTTTTATCAGCACTTCTGAAATAAAAAACTGCAAGAAGTGGCATGAAAAGAGCGGATAACAGCATTAACACAATAAATTTTTTTCGACGCAGTTTAAGAAACTCTGCCTGTATCAGCCTAAGCAATTCCTTCTCCTCCTGTGATTTTTTTGAAATAGTCCTCTAATGTATCATTGCATAGCTGAGAACTGATAACAGCTATATCCTGTACCACAAGAGCTTTATTGACAGCAGCCATATCCAACGAAGTGTCATAAATCCGCAGGGTGTGTTCGTCCTGTACGGAATATTCGGTAACCCCAAACTGCCTTTCCAAAACAAGAGAAGTTTTCGGTATATCAGAAACTTGCAGAAGTATATACTTACTGTTTTTCTTTTGTAGCTCATTCATGCTGTTTTCTTCCAGTAGTACACCATGGTCAATAATGCCGATGTCATCAGCCAGTAGTGCAATTTCGGACAGAATATGACTGGAAATGAGAATTGTTTTTCCGCGCTCGATACTTAAAGTCTTAATAAAGTCCCTTACTTCTGCAATGCCTATCGGGTCAAGACCGTTTGTGGGTTCATCTAAGATTAGCAGTTCAGGGTCATGTAAAATAGCATTTGCTATTCCAAGACGCTGCTTCATTCCAAGAGAATACTTGCTAAACAATTTTTTGTCCCGATAAGGCAGACCGACAATCTCCAAGGCGTTTTTTACTGCATTTGGCGCAGCAGTACCGCGCAGTTTTGCAAATATCTCCAAGTTTTCCGTACCTGTTAAATTCGGATAAAAGCCGGGTGTTTCAATAATAGCACCAATCCGGGGATATACTCTTTTTTCCCTCCCTTTGATATTTTGACCGAATACGTCTACTTCGCCGGAAGTAATATCGGTCAACCCCAAAATCATTTTCATAATTGTGGTTTTACCCGCCCCATTACGCCCCAACAGCCCATATATCTGTCCTTGTTTCACATGAATATTAACAGAATTGACTACCGTTTGCTCTCCATAAGTTTTTGTCAGTTGTTTTGTTTCAATTACATATTTATTCATCATATATCCTCACTTTCAATAGGTCTGTTTCCGCAATGCAAGTACGGAAACAATGGCTGAAATACTTCCAATTACCAAAAGAGAAATTAAACAGATATTCGGAGATATAGTTATTTCTATTCCTCCCGCCCATTTCTTAACCATTTCTGCTGCGTCAGATGAAATATAGGGATAAATTCCCATAACACTCGCCAGTGGGTGCAGTCCCATAATCCCCGACGGAATAAGCACGACAGGCACAAGATAAAGTAATGCAGCCCCAATCGGTAGAACATATCCCTTTGCCAATGTTGCTAAAAAAATAACGGGGAGCATTGCAAGTGGAACTAACACGCCACCGGCTAAAAATAATAATCCCGCCTGTAAAATTGTTTCCGTATTCAAATCTGTAAAGCCGCCTGCAAGAAAGCCGCCAAGAATACAGATTGCAAAAGTAAGCAGACATAGTGCTAATGACATAAAAATTACCACTGCTATCTTTGAAAAATAAAGTTGCGTTTTGGAAATCGGAATAATCAGAAGTCCTTTTAAGGTATCATTTTTCTGTTCATCAAAGAACAATGTGGTTGCAAACATACTCAACACAATAGGCAGAAACAAACTTGTAAGGTTCTTAAATGCCAATGTGTATAAATCACTAAAACTATTCATTAGTGAGCTACTTCTTGATATACTGAAAGCACGTTCAACTGCGAATATTCCTAAAATTGCAGTTAGAATAAAGATACCTAAGACTGTCTTATTGCGTTTCCATTTCAGCATTTCAGTAGAAATGATAGTCATTGTCTTTTCCTCCTTTCTACCTCCCATTATATAGTATCAACCTTGCCATAACCTTGCCGAAACCTTGCTTTTTTCTTGTTTTATAGCAGGAAAGCCCCGCATTATTTACAGGGCTTTGGGAAGCAATATAGTAAATACAGTCCCTTTATCAGAGCTGTTTTCAGCGGTAATGGTTCCTTTGTGAACACTGATAAGCTCTTTAGCAATCGCCAGTCCTAAACCATTTCCCTTTGCAGACCGCGACTGGTCGCACTGGTACATTCTTTCAAAAATATGTGGCAGCTTATCGGGAGCTATTCCTTTTCCATTATCTGAAATTATAATTTTAGCTTGTTGTATATCTTCACAAATATGCAGTGCCATTTTATCTCCCGCACTATGGATAATAATATTTTGAAAAAGATTGTTAAGTACGCGGGTATATGCGTTTACATCTATGTGAATAAAATACTCTGTTTCGGGTATGACAAACTCATATTCAAAATGATTGCTTTCTAAGACGGGAATCCAATCCGCTATAATGTTGCGGGATAACTCGTTAAGGTCAAATTTTTCAAAATGAAAAATCTGCTCTCCGGAATCCAGTTTTACCCATTCAAACAAATTTTCCACAAAGGATTTCATATAGTGGGCTTTTTCATGTGCGACATGGATATATTCGTCCTTTTCCTCTCCAATAACAATTTTGTTTTCAACCGCTTCCAGATAACCTACAAGAGAAGCAAGCGGGGTCTTTACATCATGTGAAAGACTTGTCATCAGCCGTTTATATGCCTGTTCAGATTGTCTTTGCCGTATAAGCTGCGCCTGACTGTTTACTGCTATTTTGTTAATGTCATAGCAAATTGTTTTTGTCATATCGTTTTCGCCTGCTAAAATACGTCGGTTCAAATTCCCTCCCTTTATATCATCTAAGGCGTCTTTTATCAGCGCAAGCTGTGTCCGCACACGCCGTAAGACAAAAAGGAGATACATAATAATAAGCAGCATAAGGGCTATCACTATGAAAAGATAAACATTTATATCCATGTTACGCCTCCTTGTTAAAACGGTAGCCGACACCCCGGACAGTTAAAATGTAAAAGGGGTGGTCGGGGTCTGGCTCAATCTTTTTCCTTAATTTGCTAATAAAAGACATAATATTGCTATCATCAAAAGCGTATTCTTCCTCCCATACCTGTGAATAAATTTGTTTTTTGGTAAATACTCGTCCTTTGTTGGAAGCAAGAAAGAGAAGTAAATCAAATTCTTTTCCTGTAAGCAAAACGGGAATATCTTTGACCGTAACTGTACGATTTAATTTGTCAATTACCATATCTTTCAACGATATGCTGTCTATGTCTGCCGTAAAGGGGTTTAAGGTGGTATATCGCCGGATAAGGGAATTGACACGCGCCAAAAGCTCGTTAATACCAAATGGCTTTGTCAAGTAGTCGTCTGCTCCCAGTCGCAGACCGAAAACCTTATCTTCTTCGCTGCTTTTTGCAGTAAGCATAAGCACCGGGATATTGCTTGTATCTCTAATTTTTTGGAGAATCTGAAACCCGTCTATATCCGGCAGCATTACGTCCAAAATAATAAGGGAATAGCTATCTTTATTTTCATCAATTAGACGAACCCCCTCAATACCGTTATATACAGTTACGGCTGATAATTTTTCCTGCTCTATGCACTTTTTCATAAGAGCGCAAAGCTCTTTATCATCATCTATAATCAAAACTTTATTCATGGTGCAGCTCCTTTCCTCGTTTTGTTCTCCCGTCAATCGGTTTTTCAGCGTCCTTTGGTATCAGCCACATATATCCAAGTTTTGAAACACCCGGTATGCGGTTTTCTCTGCAAAGTACCTGTACCCGCCTTTCAGAAATTCCCCATTTCTTCGCTGCTTCGGGGCAAGACATATATTCCATAACACCCAAGTCCTTTCTACAAATCATATCAGTATAATTATAGTCGGACATACGAATAATAGCAAGTATATAAATATGAATTATTATGGCTAATTAGTGGAACTGTATAGACATATCCAAGAAGAAAGGGGAACAGTAAAATGTAACTGGGTGAATAAATATGGCAAAAAGACCAGTAGAAAAATATGACTTCAAAGCCTTTGGAGAAGCGATAAAAGCTGCGCGGACAGGACGCAAGGAAAGCCGCAAACAGGTAAGTGATGAAATGTATATTTCCCCTCGCTACCTTGCGAATATTGAGAATAAAGGACAGCACCCCAGTCTGCAAATCTTTTTTGAGCTTATGCTCCGTTACAATATATCCGTAGACCAGTTTCTTTTAGATACGCCCGTCGGAAAAGATACAAAGCGGCGGCAGCTCGACGCTCTGCTTGATGATATGAGCGATAACGGCATACGGATTGTAACAGCAACCGCAAAGGAAATTTCAGAAGTCGAAAAAGAGGACAAATAGAAACGTCCGGCAAAATTGAATATGGATTTTCGGAAGCGTTGTAATCTTTTTTGAGATTGCAGCGTTTTTCTTTTGCATAAGTTCGGCAAAATGGTTTTTTCTCCGTAGAGGGAAATAAGGACATAAAAGATAAAAAACTTTCTTAGCAAGCATAGGAAAAGAGTACCCTTTTCCGTATTTTCGCCCTCCCGCCCTGCGGTGCGTCGGTTAAAAATTGCTTGTTGGGAAGTGTCCCAAACCCTCGGAATGGAAAGGAACGATTGCATGAACGGACGCAAAAGAAAAGTACAAATCAAATTCTATGTAACAGAGGAAGAACGGGCATTGATTGAACAGAAAATGAAGCTCGTCCCTACCCAAAATATGGCGGCGTATCTTCGCAAGATTGCCATTGACGGGTATATCATTCAGACAGACCATAGCGACATAAAAGCCATGACAGCGGAGATACAGAAAATCGGGGTCAACGTCAATCAGATTGCAAAGCGTGTCAATGCGACAGGCAGCGTCTACCAAGAGGACATAGAGGAAATAAAGGGGGTGCTTGCGGAGATATGGCGGTTACAAAGATTAAGCCTATTAAAAGCACGTTGAGCAAAGCCCTTGATTATATCCAAAACCCGGATAAGACAGACGGGAAAACGCTTGTGTCCTCCTTTGGGTGCAGCTATGAAACGGCAGATATTGAGTTTGAATATACTTTGTCGCAGGCTCGGCAGAAAGGGAACAACTTAGCCTTTCATCTGATACAATCGTTTGAACCGGGAGAGGTGGACTGTGAGAAAGCCCACACAATCGGAAAACAGCTTGCCGACGCGGTAACAAAGGGACAGCATGAATACGTCTTGACTACCCACATAGACAAAGGGCATATCCATAACCATATCATTTTTTGTGCGGTCAACTTTGTTGACTACCATAAGTACAATTCCAATAAGCGCAGTTACTACGGCATACGGAACATAAGTGATAAGCTGTGCAGGGAAAACGGGCTGTCCGTTGTCATTCCGGGTAAAGGCAGTAAGGGAAAAAGCTATGCAGAATATCAAGCGGAAAAGACGGGAACAAGTTGGAAAGGCAAGCTAAAAATTGCCGTTGATACACTTATCCCCCAAGTAGCAAGTTTTGAAGAATTATTGCAGCGGTTACAGGCGGCGGGCTATGAGATAAAGCCGGGAAAATATATCTCCTGCCGCGCTCCCGGACAGGAACGCTTTACCCGCATAAAAACCCTCGGTGCAGATTATACAGAGGAAGCAATCAAAGAACGGATTGCAGGCAAGCACACAAAGGCAGCGAAAGCTCCCAAAGAGCAGCGCGGCGTATCGCTGCTTATCGACATTGAAAGTAGTATCAAGGCACAAGAGAGCCGGGGCTATGAACAGTGGGCGAAAATCCATAATCTGAAACTGGCTGCAAAAACTATGAATTTCTTGACAGAACACAAGATTGAGCAGTACGCGGATTTAGTCAGCCGGATTGAAGAAATAAATGCGGAAAATGAAAAGACAGCAGACGCATTAAAGAGCGTGGAGAAACGTCTTGCAGACATGGCGGTGCTGATGAAGCACGTTACCACCTACCAAAAAACAAAAACCGTCTATGAAGCATACCGCAGGGCAAAGGATAAGGACACATACCGGGCAAAGCAGGAAAGCAGTCTGATACTCCATGAAGCGGTGGCAAAGGCATTGAAAGCGGCGGGCGTTACCAAGCTCCCCAATCTTGCCGCCATGCAGGAAGAATACGGGAAGCTCCAAGCGCAGAAAGAAGCCCTTTACACTGATTATGGCAAGCTGAAAAAACAGGTCAAGGAATACGACGTTATCAAACAGAACATAGACAGTATTTTAAGACTGGAAAAAGAACCGGAACGGGGCAGGGAAACCGAACGCTTACAGTAGAAATATCTATAAAAGCGTGGTAGGATAAAGGTATTCCAATATAGACAGGAGCGTGAAAACATGGCAGACCAAACGATACCCGATTATGAAACCATAAGCGCCGCCGTTACCGGAGAAACATGGGCGGTGGAAAAGGTGCTTATGTGCTACAAGGACGAAATCGACAGGCAGGCAACTGTAAAGAAACGTCAGCCGGACGGAACATTCAAACTGGAAATTGATGAAGATATGCGCCAGTATATCACAATGAAGCTGATAGAAGCCCTCCCCCAGTTTCCCCTTGAAGAAATGGAAAGAGAGGAAAAAAGAAATCGGGACAAAAAATCATAAAAAGGTAGACGGGAAGCTGCTGCGGACAGATAAGCAGTTCCGGCATTTGAAGCAACGGCAGAAAGAAACTATCAGTACATGGCTTTATGAGGAATACCGCCGTCTTTGGATAGAAAAGGGACAGGAGCCGCATAAGTACAACAACCGGGAAATCGTTGCCGCTGTTATGGAACGGATAGAAGCTGCGGGGATATGGCTGCCGGAACAGGAAGTAACAAAATATTTTTACCGCAGGAAAACCCATTACCGGAACCGGATAGAAAAAGAATTACAGCCGAAGCCGGAAATGCAGGATAAAGACAGTCAGACACAAAAAGAACAGGGCGCAGGAAGCCAGTAATGACCTCCCGCACCCTGTTCTTTTATAGGTACTGATTTTAAAATGTTACGCAGTAGAACCCCCATTTTAAGGGAAAAGGTATTCTGTATCGCCTATGCCAGTTTCACGTCATTTATGCCCTGTAAATCAAGGCTTTTTTTGCCCTTATCGCGTAACCGCCGCACGCCGTTTCCTCATGCGCTCGGCTGCCTGTCTGCGGGTAATCCGCTTCCGGCAGTCCGGGCAGTATTTGACGCTGTTCGATTTTGATACAAAGAACGTGCCGCACTCGGTACAACGCTTTTTGTCCTCTGTCTTGAAAAGCTCTGCATACAGTAGCTTATCAAGAGGAAGTACGGCAATTTGAAACCACTTGCATAAAAGCGAACAGGAAATGAGCTGCGGGCAGACACATTCCTCCCCGTCGTCCAGTAAGATACAGTGTCCGCGCTCGCAGTTGCAGCACTCCTTTTTTACAAGGCTGTTGACTTTTCGGCTCTGTGGCGGCGTAAGCCGCTTACCCCCGGTCATACTTCATCAGCGGCGAAAATGGCAAGCTCCGCATACTCGTTTTCTGTTAGCGGGGAAATTTTCTGTAAGGTGCGTTCTGCAAAGGGGCGCATATCCTCGTCCATGAACGGCAGCGCAGCCGTCATATTTTCCATAAGCTGTGCTTTGCTTCCCTCATGGTAAATACTCAACAGGTTCATTTCTTCAACGGTCAGTCTAATCATGCTCATACCTCCAATTCGTGATGTTTTGATTTTGCTGTCTTTTTCGGGACTTTTGGGGATTTTTCTGTTTGTAACTGCGCCCGGACAGAGGGAGGGGACTGTTTCATCTCTTTATTCCTCTCGCTTTTATCTATCAGCGCATAAACTCCATGCCTGCCCTCCAACGTAGATAAGGAAAGGCTTTTGTAAGGGAGCATGGAAAGCAGCCGTTCCATATCCTTATCCGTTGCCAGTGGAACAAAGTAGGGAGAAAGTTCTACCGCACAATGGGTCTTTTCGGGGCTGTCCGGTTCTCCAAGCCCTTTTACATTTTCCACAATCCGGCGGGCTTCTGTTTCAATCTGTCTATCATGCAGGGCGGCGATATGTAACTGAAAATCCCTCTGCGTATGCGGTGTTCGTTTTTTCTGCTGTTCCCTCAAAAGGCTTTTTAAGGCTTCCGGGTCGTTTGGCTGTGCTTCAAAACGTATAAACTTTCCAAGTTGCGGGTCAGTGTCCCCGTCAAAATATTGTCCGGCAGGCTTTGTCAGCTCCCCATGCTCATAAATCAGCGTGTAGTTGTCGGCAGGGATTGATTTTTCGATTACTTCCCGGAAATGCTGCAAATAATCCAGTTCATAAAGATTGCCCTTGATTTTTTCCTGCTCTGTGCCTGTCAGTTCCACCGCATAGGCAAGGATAGTATCGCGGGTCTGTTCCCCGTAAAACCGCCATGTATTATGCTGCCTTGTGTCCTTTAGAAAAACGTCCCGTTCCCGGAAGCAGCACGTCCCGGACGGGCGGGAAAACCACAAAAGCCGTTTGTCCTCCGGGATAAGGCTTACCGCCGCTTTCCGCAAAATCTGTTTGTCTATGTCAAAATCGCTCTGATAAAAAGCGGTGTTCTGTTTCATTATGGCTTCAAGGGAAGCAATAACGTCCACATTTTCAAATTTTTGTAACTTCATAGGTCAGCTCCTTTCCAAATCCTGTGTTTTCTGTCTTGCCTGTTTCTTCGGTGCCTGTTCTTTCGCTGCTTTAAGCTGCGCCCGGATAGAGGACTTTTTCTCCGGCTCTGCCTGTTTCTTTTCTGCTTTGAGGGCTTCGGCGTATTCTGCAAGGGAAATCTGTCCTCCGGCTTTTGCTTTTTCTTCCAGTTCCGTAGCGGTCGGGGTGTTGTTTATCTGCCCGTCAATCATGTTGTAATTCTGCTCGGTGGTCTGTTCGGCAGCTTTCAGATAATTTTCCGGCTGCAAAAACTCCGGCACGTCCTTATAACCGAAGCTGTCTACATAGTGGGCGGTGTCCTGTCCGTTCTGATGAAGTACCACCACGTCGGAAACGGAAAGGCTGTGTCCCTTAAAATCTTTCGGGTGGTCGATATTAAAGCGGGTGTAAATATCTTCAAGGGAAGTCCCCGGCGTAAGAGGTGCGGAATAGACAAGTGTATAGTTTTTCGCGTCTACCCGGTGTCCGGCGGCAATCAGACGGTCGTAAGGCTCAAAACGCAAGTCCCTTGTTTCGTCCCCGCCTTTTATCTGATAAATGGAAAAGGTGTCTTTATCCTGTGGGGCTTCCTGCTCCGGCTGCCCTTGTGCGAATTGTTCCTGTGCAGCTACCTTTTGCGCCCGGATATGCGCCCGCTGTAACTCGGTAGGCTTTTCCCCGGTAAGAGGTGCAATCGCCTTGACATAATCAGCCGCATAATAGGCGTTACTGGTAAGCTGCCGCTGCCATGCCCCGGCTTTTGGCGACCAACGGAAGCCGTTGCTTTTTAAGGCTTCCCGCGTAGCTTCGTCCGGCTTATCCTCAAAGAAGATTTGCAGACGGTTCGCTTCGGTGTTTGCTTCCACCTTGCCGCCGTCGAATTCCCAACCCACAAAACCGATTTCTTTTTGCTGTGAAAGGGATTTGATACGGTCTTTCACGCGCCGGATTTCCGCGCTGTTGTTGGATAACGCCCAAGTCGCAAAGGGCTTGTCCCCCAAATGCCAACTGCTCGCCATGTCCGCTTTTAATTTTTCAAGCTGTTCCGGCAACAAATGCGGGCAGCCGTCAAGGGTCTTGTGCTTACGGTAATAGGCGTTTACGGCTTTCATGGTTTCCTGTGATTTTTCAAGGCTTTCCAGTTTCTTTTCTAACTTCTGTACTGCCTGCGGGTCGTCTGCACTGATACCGCCCATGCCGGTACTGCGGATTTTATCAAGAAGTCCTTGTATGTCCTGCCATTCCCGGTAATTGCTGTCGCGGGCTGCGTTCTGCTTTTCTTTCTTCCTTGTGGGGAAGTTAGAGCCGCCCGCAATGAGGATAGAGGGAACACGCGCGTCAATCTCATAGCCTTTGTTCATGTTCGCCGCCAGTTTCCGGGCGTAGGTGTCAAGCAGGCTGTCGATTTTCTCATGGTACATCGGGTCTACCCGCTGTTTCTGCCTTTCTGCAAGCTGTACGGCTTCATCTACATAGTGCCTGTATTCAGCCGTCGCGCTGCCTTGCTTATAATCGGAAAAACTGTTTGCGTCCTTTGCACGTTTGGCGGCAGCTTCGTTGATTGTGTAATAAGGTGCGGCGGGTGCAGCTTGTTCCGGCTGTGGTGCTTCGCTGCTTGCGCCTGTATCAGCTTCCGGCTCGGTCTGTGCTTCTTTTTCCTGTACCGGGGCTGTTTCTTCGGGAAGCTCCGGCGCGGCTGCTTCTGCTTCGGGCTGTATGGTAGCTTCCTGTGGGGTCTGTGCCTGTTCGGTGGTCTGTTCCTTATCCTGTGCCTTTTGGATTTCTGCAAAATGTCCGTCTATGGTATCAATCAGACTTGCGGCGGTGCTGCGGATTGTTTCAAGAGAGCCTTTCAGTTCTGCAAGTTCTTTTCCGCTGCTCCACCCGGCGATATATCCAAAGGAATAGTCCGACGTATCAAGCCCGTAGTGTTGGCAAACGGCATAGGCGACGCTTTCTGCCTGTACCTCGCGGGTGCGACGGTCGGGACGTTCCGGCGCGTCTTTGTCTATGTCATGGAGTGTCGCATGGGCAATTTCATGGATAGCGGTCTTGATATTCTGCAATTCGTCCATGCCCTCGTTGATGAGAATACACTTTTCCTCATAATTGCAGCGTCCTTTTATACTGCCGCTTAGTGCTTCAAATCCCATAGCAAAGGGGGAAGTTTTTTCAAGGGCAGCGAAAAAATCCTGATACTGTTCCACGTCGCCCGTAAGCTCCTTTATCCCAAGGTCGGGCAACTCCTTACCCTCGGTCTGCGACACGTCAAAAACAGATACCACACGAAAGGCGGGGATTTGGATTTCCTTTTCCTCGGTAACGGCTTTCCCGTTCTTATCGAAAACAGGCTTTTGCGTGTCCGGGTCGATTTTTTCCACCTGTTTCTTAACGGTAAAGGGCGCGGGCGCAATTATCTTGATAGCTTTTTCCCCCGGCTTTACATGGCGGTCAAATTCCTTTTCCCATTGTTTATAGCCTTTTACAAGGTTGCCGCCCTGCATGGCGATAAGGATTGTATTGTTTAGGCTGTAATCATGGAATTTAGACATAGTACGCAGATAGTCGGCGTAACGGTCGCTTTCATAAATCCCCAAAATGCCCTGTTCCAGTCGGTCGGTAATCTCTTTCATTTTGTTGGCGGGCTTTTCGGAAGATAGGATAATCGGGAGAACCGGGGGCTGCTCTGTGGCAGTGGTCGGTATGGCTGCGGCAGCGTCAATGTCTGCCTGTTCCTTTTCCTGTACTGGCGGCTGCGGTGTTACCCGATATTCCTCCGGCACGTCCCGTCCGTCATACCACTGTGTAAAGGTGTTGCGGTTGTTGTAGATATATCCCTGCTCGGTAAATCTGCCCCCGTCATTGATAGCAGCGTCCCGCCCGTATTCCTCATAGAGAAAATAGTTTTTTGCTTCTTCCGGCAGCTCCAACTCGTCCAGTTCTTCAATCAGATAATGCCCGTAATCTTCCTCGGTTTTTACGGACGGATAAATCCAGTAACAGTCAAGATTTTGTGCAAGGTTTATAATGTCCTG
Organism: Blautia wexlerae DSM 19850; assembly: GCF_025148125.1. NCBI lineage: Bacteria > Bacillati > Bacillota > Clostridia > Lachnospirales > Lachnospiraceae > Blautia > Blautia wexlerae. Next base: position 2,650,227 of record NZ_CP102267.1, on the reverse strand, counting down.
CAAGTCCCTTGTATGGTCGCCGTATGTGATAGCCGCAGCAAATTTTTCCCGGTCGTCGTCAAACTGCATTTTCAAAAGCTCGCCCAAATAGTTCAGTTCGTCAAGGCTTTCAAGCTCGGTCAATTTCCCTGCCAGTCCCGGAATAGAGGACTGATATTCTGTGATGTGCAGCTCCCCGTAGTTTTTGCCGTCTATCCCGATACGGTCAAAGACTTCTTTCAAATGTTCAGCAGTCGTGGGGAATGATACCCATTCGCCCGCAGGTCTGCCCTCGGTGTACTTTCCAAGATTAGAAAGATACCCGCTTAAAATCGTTTCTTCCATGCGCTCACTCCTTTCTTTCTCAATCATGCGGTGCATAAGCTCGTAGTCCTCCATGCTCATGCTCCCGTCAAATAGATAGGGGTCGGGTTCTTCGCCGCCCCGGTAGGCTTTTTCAGAAAAAGGCAGCCCCGCAGCGTGGGCGGCGGCTCTTGCTTCCTCGATAAGCTCCGGCGGCAGCCTGTCGTCGTGGGCTTCGATAAATTCCCCGATATTGCTATATCCGTTTTCGTAGTGGCGGCGCACCCCGGCGGTCAGTTCGTCAAGGTTCCTGTCCTCGCCAAGATAGCCGGAATAATAGCCGTTTACCACAACGGCGGCAGGGTCAGCCTGTTTGATTTCTTCCATGCGGCTTCTGTCCTCCGGGTAGAGAATATCGCCCATTTCAAGGTGGAAATATTCCGCGTTCCAAGAACGTCCCGTTTTCCAAAACGCCACCCAAGCGATACCGTCCCTTAATTCTTCTTGATAGTCTTTTACGGTGTCCCGTAAATTTGCCATGTGTAACCTCCTTTCCCAAAGGCAGCGCGGACGCTGCGCTTTCCAGTTTCATCATTCAGTACCCCGCGCCCGCGTTTTTGCCAAAGAGTTTAGATATTTTTTCAAGATTTCAGAGGGTTTGGGAAACTTCCCAACAAGCAAAAATCCCCGCCGTTCTCGGTAGAGAAAGCAGGGATTTTACGGAAAAGGGTACTCTTTTCCTATGCTTGCTATTCAGTTATTTTTTCTTCGGAAGCTCCACCCGGTAGTTGACATATTTCCCGCCCGTATCAGCCAATACGATAGTTCCGTCGTAGGTCTTGCCAGTCTTTGGGGAATAGAGCTTTTTCACATTTACCTTGCCGGATTGTAAGAGCGCGGCGGCAATCTTCGGGGTAAAGGTTACTTTTCGTTCTTCAAAGAAACGGTCATTTTTCCACATGGTAAAGATACATTCCTTATTGCTGCAATAGTAATTCTTCTTGCCCTCATAGACAGGAGAACCGCAGCGGGGGCAGCTTCCCAACGCTTCCCGTTCCGGCTTGAACATCTGCGCTTTATCATCAGAAAGAAACGGGTACGTCTTTACCAGTTCCCGCGCCATATTCTCAATACCCTCCATAAATGCGGCGGGGTCTGCCTTGCCTTTTGCAATCTGTGTCAGATTGTTTTCCCATTCTGCGGTAAGCTGCGGGCTTGTCAAGGTGTCCGGCAGGACGCACACAAGGTTGATACCGTCCTTTGTGGGAAGTAGCTGCTTGCCTTTTCGCTCCACAAAACCGCCCTTTACCAGTTTTTCAATGACGGCGGCGCGGGTGGCGGGAGTTCCAAGCCCTTTGCGTTCTGCGTCCGGGTCGGTGTCCTCGCTTCCGGCGTGCTCCATAGCAGAGAGCAGCGACGCTTCGTTGTGAGGTTTTGGCGGTGTTGTGTCATGTTCCGTTACCGTTGCCGCCGGATTTTCAAAGGTCTGTCCCTCGGTAAATGGCGGCAGGGTCTTTTCTGTGTCGCTGTCTGCGTCGTCCGTTTCGGGCTTGTTCTTTAAGGCTGCCCGGTAACGGCGGTCAATCTCTTTCCAACCGTCGTACAGCACTGTTTTTCCCTTTGCGGTAAAGGACTGTCCGGCACATTCAAATGTAGCCGTAACCGCTTCAAAGGTATGTACTGCGGCGGTCGCCATGAGCAGACGCGCCCCGGCAAGGGTAAGGATATTCCTTTCGCTTTCCGGCAGCGCGGCAAGGTCGGTCTTTGCAAGCTCCATAGTCGGGATAATGGCATGGTGGTCTGATACCTTTTTACTGTTCAGCACTTTTGCAAGCTCCGGCGCAAAGTCCATGCCCGCCATAAAAGAAAATTTCCCACAAAGCAGCTTGATAATGCCCGCCGCTGTGTCGCCCATGTCGTCGGTCAGAAATGCGCTGTCGGTTCTCGGATAAGTAAGCAAACGCTTTTCATACAGGGCTTGTGCAAGGTCAAGGGTCTGCTTTGCGGTATATCCGAACAGGCGGTTTGCTTCCCTCTGCAAAGAAGTAAGGTCAAAGAGCTTCGGCGGGGCTGCGGTCTTTTTCTCTTTCACAAGGGAAGTACAGACTGCTTTTGACGCTTCACAAGCAGCTTTCAGCCTGTCAGCTTCGGAACGGTCAGACAGTTTTTCGCTTGCAGCTTCCGCGCCGGATAAGGACAGGCGCACATGATAGTATTTTTCTTTCTTGAACGTGGTAATCGCCGCGTCCCGGTCAACAAGCATTTTTAAGGTCGGGGTCTGTACGCGTCCCACATTCAAGGTATGGTTGTAAAGGACAGAAAAAAGACGGGTGGCGTTGATACCGATTAGCCAGTCAGCCTTTGCCCTGCATAATGCGGAAGCAAAGAGCGCGTCGTATGCTTCGCCGTTCTTCAGATGAGAAAAGCCCTCTTTGATAGCAGCTTCTTCCATTGAGGAAATCCACAAGCGGCGCGTGGGCTTCCTGCACCCGGCAACTTCGTAGACAAAACGGAAAATGAGTTCTCCCTCGCGCCCCGCGTCGCAGGCATTGACGACTTCGGAAACGTCTGCCCGGTGCATAAGTTCCTTTAAGGTCTTGAATTGCTTTTCCTTGTCAGAAGCAACGGTGTACTTCCATTCCTGCGGCAAAATCGGTAAGCTGTCATAGCTCCACTTTTTATACTGCTCCCCGTAGGCGGCAGCTTCGGAAAGCCCTACCAAATGTCCCACGCACCAAGAAACGATATAGCCGCTTCCTATGAGAAATCCGTCTTTCTTTTCCTTTGCCCCAAGTACGGCAGCGATTGTCTGTGCCACACTGGGCTTTTCTGCGATAACTAAAATCAATGATAATTCCTCCTTTTATCGTTCGGTCTGTCGTTTGTTTTCCAGTTTTCTCATACAGTACCCCACACAAGGGGACTGCCCCTTGTAAGGGCAGCCCGCGCAGCGTGGGGAAGAAATCTCCGGCGGGGATTTTTCCCGTTTGCCATAGTCCGGCTTCTGTATCATCATCTTTTCAAAGGGATTGTCGGTAAACAGGGTCATACTTCCTCGTCCTCCGTTTCTTCCTCTTTGGAAACTTCCCCGGTATCTGCTTCCGGCTCGTCCTCGTCGTAATCCTCAAAGTCAAAATCTTCAAGGTCGGTGCTTCCTTTCACGTTATGCTTCGGTTTTACAAACTTAAAGTAGTAGAACGCCGCGCCGCCACCAAGCAGCACAAAGAGGACTAAGGCAAGCACCGCGCCGGGATTGCCGTCTTTTTCTTTGGGTTCTTCCGGCTGCTCGGTGGGTGTTGGCGTGGGTTCCTTGCCTGTGCAGCCTGTCAGAGTAGTTGCACATACCGGGCAGGACGTATTTACCTTTCCGACTTCGCATTTTTCCGTACAGTTGCAGACTTCCGGCTTTTTCGTGGCTTCCCCGGTTTCGGTCAGTGCCATAAGGTCGGCTTCGTCCACTTGATTAAGGAAATGTACGGTCTGTTCCCCCTCGGTTGCCCGGTCAATGAGGATATAAAAGTAGTTGCCGCCTTTGGTGGTAACAGTGATAAGCTGCTTATTGCCGCCGAAATCGTCCACCAGTGTTGCGTTGCCCTTTGGGGTAAGGGGCGGCGTTTCCGGTTCTTCCACCACTACATTGCTGTCGTTGGTCGCGTCCTCTGTGGGTGGCTCTGCGGCTGTTCCCTGTGCATAGGCAGGGACAGAAAAACCGCCCATAAGGATAAGGGCGGCACAAAGGGCAGTCATGGTCTGTTTGAGTTTATTTTTCATCTGCATTGTCCTCCTGTTCTTCGTAGTCTGCCGCTTCGGTAGCGGGTGCGGCGTTCATGCCGGGAATACCGCCGCCGGACAGCATAGCATTTAATTCCTGCGGGGTAAGTCGCATAGCGCGTACAAGCTGCACGATTTCAAGGTTTTCCGCTTCGGTTTTCTGCGCTTCCAGTCCTTTTAACTTGTTCTGATACTCTGTGATTTTCTCGCGGGTCTTTGCGATTTCCTTATTGATACGGTCGATTTTGTTGTTTGCCATAAAATAAATTCTCCTTTCTTTTCGGGGCTGCTTACCAGTTCATCAGCCCGTAGCCTTTGATACATTGATAGTTGAGGTCATAGCTTTTAATCTTGCAGGCGTCGCCGGAATTGCCCTCAACGGTATAGACGTGGCTTCCGTCCCTGCCAAGCACAAGCCCCACATGGTCGGCAACGCCGTCTAAATCCCAGTCGAAAAAGATAGCGTCGCCCGGTGCGATATTCTCATAGCCGCGTGCGCCCCATTGTCCCCTTGACTGGAACCAAGGAACGCCCTGCCATTCGCAGCCCGCAAAGCGGGGTTCGCTTTTTCCGGCTTGATTGTAGCACCATGACACAAAGCAGGCGCACCATTCCACGCGGCTGTTAAATCCGTACCAAGACCAGTAAGGGTAGCCGCCCACGTTTCCGACCTGCTGTTTTGCAAGCTCCATAAGCTCCGGGTTTCCGGGACGTGTGCCGTTTACAAACTCCACGCCGCTTAAATCCTCGGACGGGCTTCCGTCGGGAGAGCCGCCGCCAAAAATCAACGGTTTGTTGCCCTGTGTCTGTAAGTACACCTTGAACATTTCAAACTGCTGTGGGTTCAGCAGTTCTTCCGCAAGGGAAGCAATCGGCTTGTTTGTCAGTTTCACATTTAAGATACGGTATTCGTATTCTTCCTCGTTGCCCTCCTCGTCGGTGGTGGTGCGTATCTCGATTTCTTCCGTCAGCGTCAAGGTGTACTGTAAGCCGAACAGCCGTTTTAGCTCTGCCTGTGCGCTCTGCGGGGTGTAACTCTGCAAAAGGGCAGTCAAGTACGACGCTAATTCGTGGGGGTTATGCCCGATAGTATCAAGGTCATAGCGGTATTCATCATAGCCGCTGTGGGTGCTTTCGATATTGTCAATTTCCTGTTGCAGCTCATTTTCCATTGCAGCATAGCTCTGTTCCGTTGCCACAAGGTCGCTGTCCTCGGACGTGTAGGAAGTCCCTAACACGCTGTTCATGCTGCCGGAAAACATTGCCCCACAAGAGGAAAGCCCTACGGATACCATGATGAACAGAAGCAGCGCGGCGATAGCGATTATCACGCCTGCCGGGTGTCGTCCTGCAAAGGCAGCCGCTTTCTTTGCTGCTGTTTGGGACGCTCCGGCGGCAGCTTTGGCGGTGGCTGCGCCGCTTTTCTTTACGGTTTTTGCATACTGGCGTTTGATTTTCTGTTTCTGCATGAACCGGGAAAAGGGATTGCTTGTAAGCTGCGGGTTCTCCTGCAAGGCTTTGTGATACTGAAAATTGACGTTTGCCTTAAACGCTGCCTGTTCTGCCTTTGCCGCTTCCCGGTAGGGTTTCAGCTTATGGCTGCGGTAGCCCTGTTTTAATTTTCTTGTCCCGTACCTTGCGCCGCGCTCGGCAAGTTTCTCCGATTTGTGCGCGCCCTCCACACCGGAATTATCTTTCTCGACGCTATGGATTTTGTTGTGAACAAAAATACCCGCTTCCTGCGCGGGGTGGGATAACGGGTTACTGTGGGCTTTGCCGCCGGGTATCGGCTTTTCCTGTTCTTCAAAGCGTAAACGGGTCTTTGCCTTTCCGGTGGTTTCCTCAAAGGTGCGCTCTTTTACAAGTTTCTTCTGCTTCGGGAGAGCTGCCTTTGCTGCGTCCAGTTTGTCGGCTGCTTTTTCCGATTTTTTGATGTAGGGTTGCAGTTTTGGCGTTTCCCGTTCCTCGTCGGTAAACTGCAAGCGTGAAGTGGAAGTACGCAAAACAGCCGCTTCCTGTGCTTTCTTGACTGCCTTTTTGCTTGCCTTTCGGGTATGGGCTGCGTCAAGGTGTTCCATGACACGCTCTGCGGTAGCGGTGTCCGGCTGTGAAAAGTCGCTGTCTGCTTCCCGGCTGCTGATACGCTCGGCAGTCTGCTGTGTTTCATTGATTTCCACCGCACCGTCGCGGGTCATTTTCTGCGTGATTTTATCGCGTGGTTTTAACTGTTTCATAGGCTGCTCACTTCCTCCGGCTTCGTCGTCATAATGCGGTAAAGCTCGGTATCTTTCGGGAAATGGTCTACAAAGGGAAGCACCACATTCCCATAAAAGATAAGTCCCTCGCCTGCTTCGGTGTGGGTTACATACTTCATCTGCTGTGGGCTGATATTTAACTGCTTTGCAAGGATAGCCCGGTCGCCCTGTGCCTGATTGAGCATGAGGACAAAATCAGAGTTTTCAAAGATATTTTCCACCTCGCGGGAAGCAAGCAAGTCCTTAATGTTCTGCGTGATAGCTGTGGGTATGCCTCCCCATTTTCTAAAACGCTTCCAAATCTCCACACTGTAAGCGGCGGTCTGTTCCTCTTTTAAGAGCAAGTGAAATTCGTCCATATAGTAGCGGGTAGATTTCTTTTCTGCCCGGTTAATGGTAACGCGGTTCCATATCTGGTCTTGCACAATGAGCATACCTAACTTTTTGAGCTGCTTCCCAAGCTGCTTAATGTCAAAGCAGACAAGGCGGTTAGAAAGCTCCACATTCGTTCTGTGGTTGAATACGTTAAGACTGCCGGAAACATACAGCTCCAATGCCGCTGCAATGCGGGCAGCTTCCGGCTCCGGCTGTTTTAACAGCTCGTCGTAAAGGTCGCCCAAGATAGGCATTTTTGCCGGGTCGGGGTCAGCAAGGTAGTCCCGGTACACATTCCTTACGGCGCGGTCGATGACGGTCTTATCAACGGGCTGCAAGCCCTCCTTGCCGCCAATGACAAGCTCGCAGAGGGACAGGATAAAATCACTTTTCAGTGCAAGGGGGCTGTCGTCCTCGCTGTAATTAAGGTTCATATCCATAGGGTTCACATACTGGGGCTTGCCGTCCATGCCTTTCCCGGTCGGGGATAAGCGTATCACTTGCCCGCCAAGCCGCTTGACAAGGGCAAAATACTCGGCTTCCGGGTCGCAGATAAAAATATCATCGTCAGTAATGAGAAAGGCGTTTGTGATTTCCCGCTTTGCCGCAAAGGATTTTCCGCTGCCCGGTGTTCCCAAGATAAGCCCATTCGGGTTTTTAAGCTGCTTGCGGTCGCAGAGTATCATGTTGTTGCTTAAAGCGTTCAGCCCATAATACAGGGCAGACCCGGTCTGAAATAGCTCCTGCGTGATGAACGGGATAAAAATAGCGGTGCTTGATGTGGTAAGTCCCCGTTGTATCGGGATAAGGTTCTCCCCCAAAGGGATAGAGGACATCAGCCCCGCTTCCTGCTGATAGTCAAGACGGGTCAGGGCGCAGTTGTATTTCTGTGCAATGCCCGCCGCCGCGAAAATGTCATTTTCCAGTTTCCGCTTCGTGTCTGCCATGTTTACCACAAGGAACGTGAGAAGAAACATTCGCTCGTTGCGGCTCTGTAAATCCTGCAACAGGTTCTTTGCTTCATTTCCAAAGGTGGCAAGGTCGGACGGAATTATATCCATATCGTAACCGCTTCTAACCGCTTTTTTCTGTTCCTCAATCTTCATCTTGTCAAGGTCAGTGATTTTGCGCTTAATGGTCTTGATTGCTTCCGACTGGTCGATACTTTTAATGTGGAGATTGACAATAACGCCTGTTTCCAAGTCCAACATATCCGCTAAGATACGGTCGTTAAGCTCCGGCGCAAGGATTTCAAGGAAGCTCGCCGCGCCGATTTTCTTCCCCATGCGGAAATATCTGCCCTCGCCAAAACGGAAAGAGGACGGGGCGATAAAATCCTTTGTAGACAGCCCCGACGGGGTAAGCCAGTCAAAGGAAAAGGAGAACGGCTCGCCCTCCGGGTGGAATACCCCATGCAGCACCTTTAAGCGTTCATAGCCGGATAAGGGGCGGGCGGTTACGCCAAGCACCTTGAAATTGTTAAACACGTCGGTTTCGATACGGGAAAGTCTTGATTTTGCAGCCGCCTTGTTATCGGCTTCAACGGTAAAGGTAATGTATTTGTGCTTCACAAGCCCGTTGTTGCCTTTACTAAGCTGATTTTTCAGCATATCCGAATACTCGGTGCGGATAGAGTTAAAAGCGTCCTCCTGTGCCGGGATAGTGATAGCTTTTTCTGCCTGTTCCCGCTGCGTCCCTTGATTGATGAAAGAAAGCTGCACGCTCACGCTCGCGTCAAAGTAGTTGAGGAAATCGCACCAGTTTTCAAAAATGGCGGTCTTATCGTCTGCCTGTGCAAGCTGATAATTGATGTCCTCGAACACGACGCACTTTGAATATCTCTTTTCCGTAACCTTGCAGATACCGTCCGGGTACATGGCAAGGTAAGGAATGGTCTGCTGTGCGGTGCGGGCTTTGCCGTCCCCCTTTGCCTTTCGGATAGCTTCGGCAATCTGTTTCTTTTCGGCGCGGGTCAGCTTACGCCTGTTTCCTGCGGCTTCCCGCGTCTTTTTTGTTTGTCCTTTTGACAATCGCTGATACCTCCTTTTCAAGTTTTCGCTGCTTTTCCAAGACAGCGTATAGGTTTTCGGTTCTGTAAGGTCGCTCCTTTGGGCGGGTAAACTTTGTCTGAACGACATTTCTTACCACCACTTCAAGGGGCTGCCCATGTTTTTCATACATGGCAAGCAGGAAACAGGGGAGCATGACGACAATCATCGCCATAGCCGCAAGGTTTGTCCCTGCGCTGCCTTTGAGCAAAAAAAACAGCGGCAGTCCGATTAAGAGAGCCGCCGCAAAACAAACGATTTGCCGCTTTGTCAGATTGAAAGCGACTTTTGTTTTGACTTTGGAAAGGTCTTTGGGTACAGGTACATACGCCAAGAAAATACCTCCTTTCTGCCCTTAGTGGGCGTTGAATATGGATTTTGCCAGTGTGCCGGATTTGAACAGGGAAAAACAGAGGATAACCGTATAGGCGGCAAGGGAAAATACCGCGCTGTGCAGATTGTCTGCGATTATCATATCGTTTACCAGTACGGCGTAAATACCGACACATATCATAATGAGGAAGCCTTGAAAACCAAGAGCGAACAGCCCTTTTAGGTAGTTGTTTCCAATCTGTCCCCATTCTCTGTTGGTCATGGTCGCAAATGGAATAGGCGATACCGAACAGTAAAGGTAAATCTCTATCATTCTGCCGTAGAGGATAACGGTTATCAGTACGGACATGATTTTCATGCAAAGGCTTACAAGGCTTGTTTCAAGCACAAGTAAGAGCAGTTCGGGGATTTCCATATCTTCAAGCCCCTCCTGCATGGTGGCAAGGGCTTCGGCAACGTCGATATTCGTATCGCCGCCGATAACCCCCGCTGCGCCGGAAACGATATGCTGCGCCATATCAAAGACCGCCATTGTGATGTTGAACGTGTTGGTTACGATAAACACCGCGACAAAGGCTTTGAATATCCACTTAAAGAACATGAATGTTTCTATGTCGTGCATATTGTTCTTTTCCGTTACCATGCTGATTAGCTCGTAGCATAGGACATAGGTAATGACAAGCCCCGCAATCGGAACGATTACATTTTCAGAAAGGGTCTGTATCATGCTGAAAATATTTGCGTTCCAACCCTGCGGGGTCTGTCCTACCTCGTTTGCGATAGTCCCGACTTTTTCGTTTACGTCCCCGAACATAGTTGACAGATTACCGTTTATCGCTCCGATAAGGATTTCCTTTATCCATTCGTTAATCGCGTCAAGTATGCTCTGCATAGGCAGCTACCCGCGCTTAACCGAACAAGCCGGAAAGCAGAGGTACAAGGATAGTGCCGATAAGGGCAACGCCGCCGCCCGCCATGAGCTGCTTAATGCCCTGTGATTTTGCGCCCGGATTATCATTTCCGTAGCCCTCCAAGAGATTGATAACGCCCCAAATGCCAAGTCCTGCTCCAAGAGCGATAACCAAAGTCTGTAATACGCCGATTGCGCTGTTGAAAAATTCCATAAAACTCCTTTCTGCCGCAAATGCGGCTTGCCCGTAAAAGGGCATAAAAAACGGCGGTCAGTTTTCAAACTGCCGCGGTCATAAGTCCCCGCGCTGCCTAAATGTCTGCTGCGCGGCGGTATTCAGTTGTCAGTGTGGGCGATAGGAATTTTTGTAGGGGCGCGTATCATGCAAGTTGTCTTTTTCTTTGTTACTGCGTCAATTCCTCCTTTCTTTTCGCTGCTGCTCATACAGGGCTTCACACCGTTTCACAAACTGCCGGATAGCAGCCTGCCGCTGCTGTTCCCGTCGTTCAGCAATCGAAACAAGCCCGTTTATGGCTTCTGTGATTTTCTTGTCCTTTTTCTTTCTGATACGTCTATTCATGGTCGGTGTCCTCCTGCAAATCGCTTTCGCTGATTTCGTAGTAGTCAAATACTTCGTCCGGCTTCACAAGGGCGGGTCTGCGCCTTAAATGCTTTTCCATATCAAAAGTATTTTTCTTGTCATAGTCGGAAAGATATTTATAGTTGGGGTGCTTTGTAATGTCGTACTTATCAGAGAAGAACGGGCGCACCCCTCGTAGCTGTAAAATACATTTCCCGCCGTCCATAACCGCTATTTCATCTTCCGTCATAAGCTGCTTGCCTAACTTCTGATAATTCAGCCCATGCGATACCTCGCGCCCCCGGTTCTCGGAAGTGTTGAAGCTGTCAATGGTTTCTTTCCCCAAGATTTCCGACATTTCTTTGAGGGTGGTTTTCTCCTTGCCGCCCAAGAAAAGGGTGGTGTCGCAGTTGCCGACTATGGTATCGGCGTTGTCCTTATAGATTGCCTTTAACTGGCTTTGCGACTGTAAGATAATCGACGCGGAGATTTCCCGGCTTCGTATGGTGGCTATGAGCTTTTCAAACTTCGGTATCTGCCCGATATTTGCAAACTCGTCTAACAGACAGCGCACATGGACGGGCAGCCTGCCGCCGTATTCATCATCTGCCTTGTCGCAAAGCAGATTGAAAAGCTGCGTGTAAAGAATACTCACGACAAAGTTAAAAGTATCGTCGGTGTCGCTGATGATAACAAACAGGGCGGTCTTGCGGTCGCCTATGGTGTCAAGCTCCATTTCGTCGGTTTCCATAAGGTCGCGCAGCTCCTTAATGTCAAAAGGGGCAAGCCGCGCACCGCAGGAAATGAGAATAGAGCTTCGTGTCTTTCCCGCAGATAACAGGAATTTCTTGTACTGCCGGACGGCAAAGTGTTCCGGGTCTTTTTCCTCCAACCGTTCAAACATGAGGTCAACGGGGGACTGAAATTCCGGGTCGTCCTCGCGGGCTTCACTGGCATTTATCATTTCAAGCAGCGTCGTGAAGTTCTTTTCTTCCTCCGGGGCTTCGTACCAAATGTAGCCGATAAGGGCGCAGTAAAAGAGCCGTTCCGATTTTACCCAAAAATCCTCCCCGGCTTTTTCCCCGTCCCCTTTGGTGTTGGCAATCAAGGTATTTACCAGTTTCAAAATGTCTTTTTCGCTGCGGATATAGGCAAAGGGATTATAACGCATGGATTTCTTAAAATTTATCGTGTTCAGCACCTTTATCCGATACCCGCCGCGCTGTAAGAGCTTCCCACACTCGACTAAAACCGTACCTTTCGGGTCAGTTACAACGTAGCTTGAGTGCATTTGCATTAAGTTGGGCTTCACAAAAAATCTCGTCTTGCCGCTGCCGCTTCCCCCGATAACAAGGATATTTTTATTCCTTGCATACTTCGGCTGCTTCGGGCGGCTGTTCATGGTAAGCCGTTCCGTCTGTGTCAGAAGCACGTTATTTTGAAATACCGGGTCGGTGTAGGGCTTAATATCTTCGGCAGTTCCCCAACGGGCAGAGCCGTATTCGATACCTTTCCGGTATTTCTTCGCGTTCTTGCCTTTTACATAGACAATCAGCCGGATAAGCACCGCGCCTAAAATTCCTATCAGTAAATCCATAGGGGCAAGGCTCGGAAGCGGGTTTGAAAAAGCCATAGAAAAGCCCTCCCCAAGCGACAGCACCTTGCCGGACAGGTCAGCTCCCGGCGCAAGGCGTACCGCCTGCCCGACTTTATCAAAGAGATACACAAAGAGCAGATAGGGAATGTTGGGAAGCAGCAGCTTTTTCCAGTTGATAGCGTTCATCTTGCAATCCCCCTGTCTTTGTTTTTTACTTTGTCCCGCTGTGCGTTCAAAGCCGCCGCCTTTTCTTTGAGGGAAACAATCAGCTTTCGGATAGAGGGCTTTTGTTCCTGCGTCAGCTTCTTTGCGGAAAACTCCTTGAAAGCTGCGGTCAGTGCGTCCGCGTCCCGTCCCTTGAAGAAAACAAGATAGCGGGGCGGGATTTCGGTGCTGTCTTTCTTTAGGGCAAAGTCAATCCCGTACTTTTTCGCCGTACTCTCAAAGGCTTTGATATTGTCCTTTGTGATTTCAATGTTGGAAACGCCCGCGTTCTGCTTCATAAGCTGCTTTAGGGTCTGTTTGCCATGCGGGATTTTCTGTCTGTCATGCTGCTTTTTCATCTGTGCAAGCAGGGCTTTCATAGCCTTTTGGAGCTGCTGTGCCGTCAGTTTCCCGGTTTTGATGTAAAGGGCTATGGTCTTTTCGTTGGTTTCCTCCTGCAATGGGTGTCCTCCTTTCATGTTCTATGGTGGTATGCCCGCCGCCGGGAAGCGGGGCGGGCATGAAAAAAGAGCGTCCGTTTTCACGCCGCCCTGTTAAATCCGTACCCGCAGCCCGGAAAGGTCTGCCGCCCGAATACCCACAAGATACCAGTTGTCCCCGTACTCCATACGGGTAGGCTTCCATTTGCCCCGCACAAAGACCTCCATGCAGTCGCCGCAATGTAAGCCCCCGTAGTAGTCGTTTACGTCAAAGCGAATGTCGTAGCGGTCAGCGGTTTCATCAAAAATCAAAGCTCCTGTTTTCTGTGTCATAATCAAATCCTCCTTTGGGTTGGTTTACAGGCTTTCGCCCTCGTTGCAGGTGTAATCGGGTATGCCGGATTTTTTCGGTTTCCCATAAAAAGTACCATCTGCCATATCGTGAGATACAAGGGACGTGTAATAGCTGCCAATCGTAGACGGGGCATTGAAAAGGGCAGCTTTCATGTACTGCTTGATGTTGCGGATTTTGGTGGTGTTTTCCTGCATACAGTCAAGTACAAAGCGGATATGTTCGCTGTTCAGTTTCATAAACCTTGCTTTTACAAGCTCTGCCGGGTAGTCGTCCCCGGCGATACGGATTGTTTTTCGTTTGGTGCAGACGGTTTCAAGAATAAGGGCAAGGATTTCCTCTATCCTGTCCCGGTCAAGGTATCTGTCCTGTATCAGATAGTCGTACTCAATATTGTCCTTGATGATTTCCTCATACACGCTGTATGCGTCTGTCGCTTCCTTTCGCTTCCGTTCCGGCGGCTGTGCCGCGTCCTCTAAGGGAGAGGGATTTAGGGAATGGAAAGGAATGGAATGGGTACTTGATACATCTGTATTTAATTTTTCTTTTTTGGGTAAGTTAGTTTTTAATAGTTCTTTATTTAATTGCGTTGGATTTTCCGACGTCGGGTTATCCGGTGTCGGATTTTCCAATATCGGCTTATCCGCTGTTGGATTTTCCAATACCGGACAATCCAATGCTAGGGGCTGTGGCTGTTCGTAAATGGTGTACTCGATAGCGGTCATTTTGCCTTTCTCGTCGCGTCCCTGCCGCCTTGTGATATATCCGGCTTTTTCAAGCTCCCATACAGCGGTGCGGATAGCGTCGATACTTTCCCGGTTGATAAGGGACAGCCCTGCAAGGGTGTAGTCCCAATCTTCGGGAAGTGAGAGCATTTGCGACAACAAGCCCTTTGCCTTTAGGGAAAGTTCCTTGTTGCGTAAATGGTGGTTGCTCATAACCGTATAACCTTTGTTCTTTTCCACGCGGAAAACTGCCATAGCTTCATCACTCCTTTGGTTGGATTTGTTACGCAGTAGAAACGCGGTTTTGAGGGAAAAGGTATCAACCCTTGCATTTCTCATTTCCGCGCTCTAAGAGCCGCATAAATCAAGGCTTCATTTGCCCTTACTGCGTAACATGAGGGCATAAAAAAGCAGCGTTCCTGTTCTCCAGTGTAGGAGTGAGAAACGCCGCCTTATAGGTGGTGTTATTTTATTTTTTCTTTTCGACGTGCCGCGTAAGGTGGTGTAGCGGTCTATCCGGCAGCCCGCAGGTGCTTTTTGCATATCAAGGCTCAATCCGTTAAAAGTAGTAAATGAGTAGTAAAATCAATTTGCAAACCTGCGAATATGCCCGTAAATCAAGCATTTTTCAAGACAATCAACTAATTTAGTAACAAATTAGATGTTATTACTGATGTGGAAGAAGAGGAATAGTAATTATACCAATTCAACAATATGCAATAACAGAAAACACTCCACTGCCGATAAAAAAGGTAGCTTTTCCCTATATCTACACGCCATAGGTATCGAAAACCTATGGCGTTTTTTATAAAAATTTTTTCTTGAAAGCAAATGGCTGTTTTTCAAGTCTAATAATTATAAGAAGAAAAGGAGGTACTTTATGGATGCTTTAATAACAGAGGCTAAAAATGGAGATAAAGAAGCATTTGTCAGATTAATCCGGATGAATAAGCAGAGCCTGTATAAGACTGCCTGGATTTATCTTCGGGATGAGCAGGACATTGCTGATGCCCTGCAAAATACAATCCTATCCTGCTATGAAAATATACAGAGACTGAGAGAACCGAAGTATTTTAAAACCTGGCTGATGCGGATCCTTATAAATGAGTGCAAGGACATTCTCCGCCAAAAGAACCATGCAGCAGAACTGGATGATTTTGCAGAAGGTGTACATTGTGAAGAACTGAATCTCTGTGAATGGAAACAATTGCTTTTATGCCTGGATGAAGAAAGTAGGAAAATCGTGGAACTCTATTATTTTGATGAGTTTTCAGTTAAGGAAATCAGTGCCCTTCTTGAAATGAACAGCAATACCGTATCAACCAAACTTTCCCGGGCAAGAGCAAAATTAAAAAAGGTGATCAGGAGGTGAGACTATATGAAAGAAATCAGAAGGATTTTAAAAGAAGAAACTGCAATACCGGAAAATATTGATAAAGCCATGGAAGATGTTCTGAGCGGAATTTTAAATTCCCCAGACGAGAAAACAACGGGGGCTTTAAGTAAAAAAACAAATGGAGAAAGAACGAAAAATTCAGGAAATAAGAAAAAAATAATTCGGATTCTTCTTCCGGTAGCTGCTATATTAGGAGTTAGTACTGGCGTACTTGCAACAAATATCGGACGACTGTATAAAGAACTTGAACAACAGGGGGTCGCTGAACAGGAGGCAGCTCAAATGGTTGTCACAGAACCTGAGTCAACTGCAGAAAATGTGGAAAATATTACTTCTTATCCAATAACTCCCGAGACGGTCGATTGGAATCAGTCCATGTTGACTGTTAAAGAAGCGTATTTTGATGGCGGTGGTTTAAGTTTTCTCGGAGAACCTTCCAATGAGGCAAAGAATTATATGATCACTTGCCGTGATCATGCAACGGTGAATGGAAAAGATGCACTGGCTTCTTTAAATAAAATAGAAGGAGAAGATCTTTATTATGGGCATATTACTTTGTATGATGACGCTTTGATTGAGAAAATATTAAAAGAAGATTCTGAAGTAGAACTTTCCATGACTATTCAGGCATATCCTGTTTATGACGGTAAGATTTATTATACCTGGAAAGACACTGAAGCTTACGAAAAGATTTTTAAAATTGGTTCTTTTACAGATTCAGAAGGAAAGGTTTCTTATGCACTTCCTGCGGAGGACGTTTACAGAGGATATACGCCTCAGACTCTTACGTTAACCCTTCCATTAAAGGATGAAGTAAAGGATATCATTGAAAAATATAGAAAAGAAGGGAAATTGCAGGCTGCTGACACCGGAATAGAACCATCTTCGGGCGAGAGTACGCAGAACACAACAGATTTGGAAAGTTCGTCAAATACTACGAGTGTAAATGAAAAATATGATCCGGAGAAAACAATATTGCAGGTAAAGGAAAACCATGTAACAGCTTCTCTGCCGGGAAAATCAGGAACCCTTACGATAGAAGCTGATATTACCGGAAATACTGATGACGTTTCAAAGGGAGTTCTGAAAAAATGCAATATATCAGGGAAAGACATCTGCTCCTGGTTTGGCGGGAAAGATGGATGGGAAAAATCTGTAACAGATGAAACGGTCTGGGAAAATAAAGAAAAAGGACTGCAGTTATTTATTTCGGATGGGATGATAGAGTGTGACGGATTAAGTGAAAAAGATCTGGGATTTTTAGGTGAGAATACGGAAGATGAGAAATTAAATATTATAAATCAACTGTTTTCCAAAGCTGATTTAACTGGAACTTCTGTAAGAAAATCAATTAGCGACATGACGGAAGGATATGATTATTACGACACAGAAATTCTGTTGAATGGAATACCGGCAGGTGGACTTTCCCAGTATCATTACCAGGGAAGCGCAGGATTTGGTCTCAAGCCTGAAGACTGCTATTTCAAAATACCGATCCCGCTTCAGGTGAAAGAGAAAGAAACAGTCACTATGCTTCCCATGGAAGAAATAATGAAATCGGTGGAACAATATGTAAAAGAAGGAAAAATCGGATTTTTTACGGAAGAGGACACGACGGAGAAAACAGAACCAATCACGATTCCAGTTACGAAAATCCGTCTGAAATATTATATTGATGAAACCGCAGATGGACTTGTTTACAGGCCTGTATGGAGTTTTTGCTGTCCTTACCAATGGAAGGATTCACCAGAAGAACAGGAATTGTTTTATATAGACGGAGAAACCGGGGCTTTGATCCGGGACGCATTTGGATGGTAGACATGAAAAACAAATTTTATGGGGAACATGACCATGGATGATGCTATAGCTTCTAAGGCAAAGCTTTCGTCATAGGCCTTGCATCTGCTTGAAGATAGTTAAGAATAGTTAAGGTACAGTTAAATGAACAGGTAAGAATTAAATGTTATTGTATAAGTACATTCTAAGAGATAACTCTTAGAAAATAATACATGAGGAGAAAAGTAAAGGAGCATTTATGAAAATAAAATGTACGTTCCATATTGCAATAGCATTCATTCTTATTCAGCTTACGGATGAATTTAGTATAGCATTTGCATATGGGATATGTGAGAAGAATCCATATGTGAGAATTCTATATGTGACATTTGCGATTTTGAGCCTGCTGACCATGATATATTTATATACGAAGTATATTATAAGAATTCAAATGCAGGATTTGTTTTTAGGAATGCCGCTTCCGAAAAAAAAGTGGTGTATAACAGCGGTATTAATGCCGGTATTAATATGCCTTTTTTATATATTTTTTACAAAGGGAACATTTGAAAAAGGAAACCTTACATATAAAGAAATCATAGATGTAGTTACAATTTCTATTTTATCATCAGGTATTAAAGCGGCAGTAACAGAAGAAATTGTCTTTCGTGGTATGATTTTAAGATTGCTTCAGAATACTTTTGGAAAGAAATGTGCAGTGTTTGTTTCAAGTTTTTTATTTGCTGTTTATCATTTTGATGGGATTGATACTTCTGATATAAAAAAAGTAATTATGATGATTATTTCTGTTGAAATTGCAGGAATTGCATTGGCACTTGTTACAGAGCAGACAGGTTCTATATGGTCTTCGGTTATAATTCATTGTCTGTATAATATTCTATCAGGAGAAAGCCAGATTTTTCATATTGATGTGGCACAGAACTTTCCTGCAATATGGATGTATACTGTAAACAGTAAAAATATGTTGCTTACAGGAATTAATGGTTCGGTAGGGTTTACAGCTTCAATTCCAACAATGGCAGGATTTACCGGGATCATATTAATGGTGATTTATGATGAAAAAAAGAAAAAAACATATGGGAAAAAGTTGTAGTAAAATTATTCTTCTGATTTTAATTCTGGCAGCATGGATAGTTGTGACAGTAAGAGCGAAAAAAACTGAAGAGGGTATTATATTGACAGATGCTTACAAAAAACAGATAATGGAAAGTGCAGAGTGGAAGAAGATATTTTTACATACAGAAAATTACCCGGATATTCTTTTAGAGGATTTAAAAAGAAATCCGGAAATGCTGGAATTTGTCGAAGGATACAATGATGTACATAAGAAGTCTTCTGAAGGACTTACATTTGAGGAACGGAAGAAAAAAGTTCCTTTATTTATTCAATGGGATAAAAGATGGGGATATGAACCTTATGGAACAAGTGATATAGGAATTTCCGGATGTGGTCCGACGTGCATGGCAATGGTAATATACAGTTTAACCAGAAATACAGAGGCAACACCACTTGTGCTTGCGCAAAAATCCATGAACGAGGGATATTATGTAGATGGTATTGGAACATCCTGGAAATTCATGAGAGAAGCTGCTTTGGATTACGGTGTAATTGCTTCGCAATTTGATATGCTGGGAGAACAGGAAATGGCCGACAGACTTAAAGATGGAAATCTGATAATCTGTGCTATGGGTCCCGGAGATTTTACAAATTCAGGGCATTTTATTGTTATTTATGATTATTCCAGAAAGAAATTTTCTGTAAACGATCCATTCAGCTATACAAACAGTTCAAAAAAATGGGAATATACGACCCTGATTTCTCAATGTCAGCAAATATGGGTATATGCAGTTTAGAAGACGAAAGGATGAAAATGGATAATCATATTTTGGTTGTAGAAGATGATGCAGCAATTAGAGAAGGAGTGAGGATACTTCTTGAAGGTGAGGGATATATTGTTCAGGAAGCAGAGGATGGATATCAGTGTTTGAAAAAAGTATCAGATGATATTGACCTTGTTATTCTTGATATTATGATGCCGGGAATATCCGGGATAAAAACTTGTGAAGAAATTCGAAAAATCTCACATGTTCCAGTGTTGTTTCTGACAGCCAAAAGTCAGGAATCTGATAAATTACTCGGACTTATGGCAGGAGGTGATGACTATCTCGTGAAACCATTTTCGTATGCGGAACTTCTTGCCCGGGTTAAAGCGTTACTACGAAGATATCATGTATATAGTCAGACATTACAAGGTGAGAAGACAAAAGAACATTGGATTGAATATGGAAAAGTAAAAGTGAATACTCAATGTAATGAGGTATTCCGCAATGAAAAGGAAATCAGTCTCAGAGAAATGGAATACAGAATCTTATTGCTTATGATGGAAAACCCGAAAAAGGTATTCTCGGTAAAAAATCTTTATGAGAGTTTGTGGGAGGAGCCGTTCTTATATTCATCTGGAAATACTGTTATGGTGCATATCCGAAGATTACGAATGAAAATCGAAGATGATCCACAAAAGCCAAAGATGATTCAAACCGTATGGGGAAAGGGATATCGCCTTGGATAAAATTTGCGGAAGTAGTTTGACAGGCAAGATAATTTGCTATCTTATGCAGGGGTTATTAGCAGGTTTATTAGTGTTAAGCGTGACATATTTCGGGGGAAAGGGGTTACTGCAACGCTTTTTCTTTCGTACAGGATATGTTTATGCTGAAGAGACAGAACGTGCAGAAGAACTTCAGGAATATGTCACACAAAATAAGTTGAGTGCATCTGATTATAAAATGTTGAAAAAATGGGGTACAGAACGAAATATTGATGACTTCACGATTTCAAGGGGAAAATGGCTGTTGTTTGATATTTCCTACAACGGTAAAATTATGTATGGCAGCAGAGAAATACCAAATCTGACATGGAGAATGTACCACAGAATTTCATTTAAGGATGGAACGGCAGATGTATATATATATGAAGGAACAGCGGATAAATATTTTAACATATTGATGGTCTTTTCTGTTGTACTTGGAGTCGCGGCGTGTATTGGAATTGTTGTATCCGGAATGTATGAGAATGTAAAATATATACAATGCCTTATGAAAGAGGTAAATATAATCAGCAGAGGAAATTTGCAGGGGAATGTAACTGTTCAGGGAACAGATGAAATTGCACAGTTAGCCAGTGGACTGGAACATATGAGACAAACATTGGTGAAAAAAGAGCAGATAGAGTATGACCTGAAGAGCGCACAGGAGAAGCTGGTGTTAGGAATGTCACATGATCTGCGTACTCCTCTGACTGGTTTGATGGCATATCTTGAGATTCTAAAAAAGCAGCAAAAAGAAGGTGCGGTTACTCAGGAATATATAAATAAAGCCTTTGATCGTGTACTTCAGATCAGAGATTTGTCGGAGCAGATGTTTGAATATTTTTTTGTAAATTCACGACACCATATAGAACTGGAACCTGCAGAAGATATTATGTGTGCTTTTGGAGATTATCTTTCTGAACTGTGTGCTTTACTGGAATATGAAGGCTTTAAAGTAAATACAGATCGGTTGGAGTGGAGACAGATATCTGTATGTATAAATACAGATTTTATCGGCAGAATTATGAATAATATTATTTCTAATATTGAAAAATATGGAAAACATGAAAATGAGGTATGTATACAGCTTTGTTATGGGAATGAAGAAGTAGGAATCAGTATTCAAAATAGTATTACCAGGTTTGATTCTGAGCATCAAAAAACAGGGATTGGGTTGCAGAATATTTCTATTATGATGGAGCAGATGGATGGGCGAATGGAAGTTAACGCAGACGATTTAACTTATTGTATAGTTTTGTATTTTCCAGAGAAAAAAGAGTATCATAAAATTTCAAAAGTATAGAGAAATCTGTTGGCATAGATGCCTGTTCAGGCAGACAATCATAAACAAGGTATCCGCAGAGTAGAAAATTATTTACACGCCATAGGCATTGGAAAAAACCTATGGCGCTTTTTATGTCCATTTCTGAAGGAGTACCGGAAATAAAACTGGCACAAGTAAAAATGAAGATGGAGTTTCAGAGTGAAAGTGATGGAGCACCACTCTGAGTGAAATTTACATAACATGATTCACTTGAAAAATCACCTGTTCTTTGTAAAAAATATAAAATTTTGTGCATGTTTTGTATTATATCTTTTATGTAAATTCAGTATGAACAGAGTTATTATAATGACGTAAAATCCAAAAAAATCAGAGAAAATTGTTGAGGTACATAGCATGAAATCTAAGTACATGGCAGTAATACCGTTTTTGTTTGCTTTTGGGGTATTACTGATATCAGGATGTTCAGTTACAACACAGAAAAGTACATTTTCACAGGAAAACATGCCAGAGATAATCATTGGAAGTGACGATTTTCCACCTTTTAACAAATGTAGCAAGAATTCTCCCACCTCTTCAGGAAGGCCACTGAAAAAGTCCTTTTTGCGTATAAATTAACAAAAAATAAAGTACATCAATCAACTTTGAGACACTGTATATAGTATGAAAAAACAGTTTTTCAGCGGCGTCCTTCAGGTGGTGAGATGAATTGCACATCTGAGCATATCTGCTCAAAAAATCCCTATATTATAAAAGAAACACTTGTTCTCCGTTTCCTAATGTAGTATACTAAAAAAGAACAATTAGTTCGTAAATATATATCAGTCGATATAAGAAAAAGGATGATAAATATAATGGAATTAGACCATAATTCTCATTCAGTATTTCTGTTATACTATCATCTAGTGATGGTTATAAAATACAGAAGAAAAGTACTGAACGACGAAATATCCGAAAGAGCAAAAGAGATCTTTGAGTATATCGCACCCCAGTAAATTCATCAATGCCTATAAAAGCGCCAGCAGCAGGCTGCTGAAAAAAGAGTATCCCAAGATAAGAGAAAAACTCTGGAAAGATGCATTCTGGAGCCAGAGCTTCTGTCTGCTCAGTGCAGGCGGGGCACCGATTGAAACGATACGACAGTATATAGAAAGTCAAGGTGAGAAGAATGAACCGCGCCGTAAAAATAAGAATCTATCCAAATAAAGAGCAGAGAGTCCAGATAGAGAAAACAATCGGCTGCAGCCGCTTTATTTATAACCAGATGCTGGCGGATAAGATCAGCTATTATCAGAAAGAAAAAAAGATGCTCAGGAACACACCGGCCGGATATAAGAAGGAATACCCCTGGCTGAAAGAGGTGGACTCCCTGGCCCTGGCGAATGTGCAGCTGCATCTGGAAAGTGCGTTCCGGAAGTTTTTCCGGGAACCATCCTGCGGATTTCCACGCTATAAATCAAAAAAACGTGCAGGAAATTCCTATACGACCAATGCAGTAAACGGGAATATCTTTTTGCAGGATACCCATCTGAAGCTTCCAAAGATGTCTGCCATAAAGATAAAATTCCACCGGCAGATCCCGTCAGACTGGGAACTGAAGTCTGTAACTGTGAGCCGTGAGCCATCCGGAAAATATTTTGCAAGTCTTTTGTTCTACTGTGAGAGCCAAACAGTGGAAAAAAGTCCGGCAGAAAAATTCCTTGGGATCGATTTTGCCATGCGGGGAATGTGTGTATTTTCCACAGGGGAAAGAGCCGGGTATCCTATGTTTTACAGGAAAGCAGAGAAAAAACTTGTAAGGGAACAGAGGAAACTCTCCCACTGTGAAAAAGGAAGCAGGAATTATCAGAAACAGAAGAAGAGAGTAGCGCTGTGCCATGAAAAGATAAAGAACCAAAGAAAAGATTTCCAGCATAAACTCAGCAGGGGGCTTGCAGAAAGATATGATGCGGTATGTGTAGAAGATCTGAACCTGAAGGGCATGTCCGGAGGCCTGCATCTTGGAAAGGGCGTGCAGGATAATGGGTACGGGCAGTTCCTGTCCATGCTGGGATACAAATTGGAAGAGCGTGGAAAGAATCTTATAAAAGTAGACCGTTATTTTGCATCCAGCAAGATCTGCAGTGTATGCGGACATAAGAAAAAGGAACTGGCATTGTCGGATAGAGAGTATGTCTGTGAGTGTGGAAACCGGATGGACCGGGATGTGAATGCGGCAGTCAATATCCGGGAAGAAGGAAAAAGACTTTATAAAGAATGTGCCTGACGGCACAGAAAAAGATCCGTATCCGAATAAAAAATAAAACCGCAGGATACGCGGGGATAGCCTGTTTTAGCTTTGCCCTAAAGGGCAATCGAGCAGGAAGCCCCCACTTCAAAATCGTAAGATTTAAGTGGTGGGAGCATGTCACAGGACGTGTATCAGCGAGATGGAAGTACTTTATCTGGCTGTTGATTACGATAAGCCTTTGTGTTCCGGTGCGCCTTCCGGAGAATCTGGCACTGGTGGATTTCAAAGTACTTAGAAGCAGTCAACAGAATACGCAAAACCCGAAGATAACGGATTACGCAGTCAGACCAGAGGAAAGTCAGAAGATAACAGAAACCGTATCATCTGCGAGCAATGACATGAAAAATCTGACAGAAATCCCGGAACAAAAGAGAACTGTCAGGTACGAATCAGATAAATGGCTGGGAATTGTGGCTGTGATTTTTGTTGCTGTCTGGCTGAGTGTAGCGGTACTTAAACTGACAGGAGAATTGCTGGCATATTATTTTTCTATAAGGAATCTGGAACGGATGAGTCTGCAGGTAAGTGATACGGTGGGTATTCAGATGTACCGTGCAGCATGTCAAAAGAAGCACGTACGCAGAAGACCGGAGCTCAGGCAAAACGCAGGTCTTACCACACCGCTTCTTGCGGGACTTTTTCATACAAAATTGTATCTACCAGCAACCGGGTATTCAGCAGAAGAAAGAAAACTTATCTTTTACCATGAACTTACACATTACTGTCATCGGGATCTCTGGTATAAGATGCTCCTTCGAATCTGTGCATCGATATACTGGTTCAATCCCTTTCTTCTTATCATGCTGAAAGAAGCGGATAAGGATATTGAGAATCTGTGTGATACAGCAGTTGTTCGCAGAGTTAATAAAAAAGAACATAAATTATATCGACAGCTGCTTCTCAGGACAGTGGCCATGGAAAATCAGATTCCATATGTGTCAGCAAGTCTTAATGACAGCGAAATGGTGTTTAAAGATCGGATTCTGTATATGGTGAACATTCGGAAGCTTCGCAGAGGAATTCTTCCGGGAATTCTTGTGACGTTGCTGCTTGCAGGCGGTAATCTGGTATTTAATGTTTCTGCCGGGACAGATACAGTTTCAGTAGAGACGGAGAAGTCTGGTATTGAAAAAAATGCAGATTCAGAGAAAAATAATGTACCGGATTATGCACCGTTTTCTGAAATGGTAACTATGCAGAAAGATGCTGAAACACAGGGCGAAGGAGGGGTGACAGAGAATGCAGATACAGAGGATTCTGTAGACGAAGAGGAAAAAGCAGATGCGGAAACAAACGATGAACCTGCTATGGAAAACAGCGGACAGGTAAGTGAAACGACCGATGATGGAATTACCTCTGACAACAACGAGTCTGTTTCATCTTATGAGAATCTGCCAGCAGGCGTACCATATACCAGTGGATTCACTACTGCTTCCGGTGTAGCATCAATTGTAGCACCGGGTGGAGGAGATGAAGAATCCAGAGTTCTTTACGATAACGGAGATGGGACCTATTCTGATGATTATGGGAGCCGATACAGTTATCAGGGAGATGGAAACTGGGCAGATGCTAATGGCAATTCATATCGTACCTGGAATGACGAAGATTATTATTCCGGAAACCAACTGGAACAGCATGAACTCCAGGGCAGTAACGGTACCGTTACTGTAAAAGAAACAACAAACGGAGATTATTACTATTGTGACGCAGATGGGGTCGGATACACAGACAATGGTGATGGCACTTGGACGGATGAGAATGGGAACATCTATACAGAATAAACAAAGAAGCAGGACAATGGGGATGCTACCCAATGCCCTGCTCCTTTGTTTATTCAAAATGAAGTTTCTTAAATCTTTGAAGCCGCAAAATGCTGCAAGCTCTTTCTTTGATTTTGATGTTGTGCAAAAAGCCAAAATCTGTTTGGATACCGTTGATGCTTCCGGCTCCTGTCTGTCAGCTAGATTTTCCAATGGGATAAATTTACTGGATTTACGCACAAGGCTGTAACATTCGTTGATTAAGATACGGATTAACCAGGTCCGGGCATAGTTATCGTTTTTTAATGTACCGACGTTGGAAAAAGCCTTCACAATTGTATATGGGTAAGAAGTAAGACAGGTGTATAATGTCAACAGAGGGGAAAGATTTATTTCCTCTATTATAAAAAAATAAAGTTTATTTGGGGATATTTTGAAAAGCTGTACGTCTAATCTATGTAAATGAAAATTGCCGACCGGCTAAAGAAGGTGGTGTTAAAGTGACCAAAGAAGAATTAGGGACGTTGATTCTCAATTCAGAGAGACAATTGTATTCTACTGCCAAAACAATTTTAATTAACGATCAAGATTGTGCGGATGCTATTCAGGAAACGATTGTTAAGGCATTTTCAAAGATTGGAACTTTGAGAAATGACAAATATGCCAAGACTTGGTTGATTCGTATATTGATCAATGAGTGTTATACTCTTTTGAGAAAGTCGAGTAAACTTGTTTCTTTGGAAGGGATGAGTGAAATGACAGAAATTGAGACAGATCAGAGAACTGACTATAGCGACTTGTACAGAGCCGTAAATTCTTTGAAAGAAGAATTACGAATGCCAGTTATTCTGTACTATATTGAGGATTTCAACATAAAAGAGATTGCGCAGATTTTTGAGATAACCGAGGGAGCAGTTCAAAAAAGACTTGCCAGAGCACGGGGAAAGCTTAAGCGTAATTTACAGGAAAGTGAGGAGTTGACAGTATGAGGTTAGAAGATATGAAAAAAGATATTCCTGAAACTCCGGAGTTCATCCACACGATGATCCAAAGCGAAGTGAAAAAACAGCTACAGGACACGAAGGTGGTTAATATTCAGACAAGGAGAGTGAAAAAATGGACAGGTGCCAGAGTGGTTGCAGCAATAGCCGTATGTGTATTGGCTACATCGACCATAGTCTATGCAGGTACCAAATTATATCATATGTTTTTAGAAAAACAAGGAGCCTACAGTATCGTAACGGGAATTAAGGCGGATGGCAGCACAGGGAAAATTAATCTTCCTGAAAGAATTCATGATATAGATATCTCAGCAGGATATATTCCAGAAGGAATGGAATGGATTGATGAATTTCATCTGGAATATCCTGAGCATGATCGAACCGGAGGATTCAGCTTTGCATCTGTGCTTTTAGACGAGGATGATTTGAGCAAAGTAATGCAAGATAAGAATGTTGTTGACTGTGAGGAACGAACTTTTGGCAATTATGAAGGTGTATATCTTAAATATAATGACCTGGCAGAGGATGGATCTTTTAATCAAAGGATTTACCTTCTTCGCCCAGATGTATATCGTGTAATTACTGTTTATATCGGTGATGATATTTCAAAAGAGGATGCCATTAAAGTGGTAGAAAACCTTGTAATCACTGAAAATGATACAATGATTGAAACCGCTGGTTTGTATACGTGGAGCGAAATGGTATCCCCTGAAGAATCATCGGGAGAAGCAGTGATGACTTCTATTGCAGATAATAAATTGCTAATGCATCAGATTGGTGAAGTGTTTGATATATCAGCATCTGGTGAAGACAGAGATGGCAACTATATTGAAAATGATAAAATTTCAGTTTGTGTTGATGCTGTTCAGGTGGAGGACAATCTGCAGCTGCTTGGTCAGAATAATGTGCCGGAAGAATGGACTGATGCAGTTGGAACTGATGGAAATTTAGTAAATAATACGCTGTCTTATATTAAGTCCGGTAATGGCATTGATTCAGTGGATGAGATTGTAAAAACAGAAAGTGTGAAACAAAAGCTCGTCTATGCGACAGTTACTTATACCAATAAGTCAGATGAAGAAATTAACCATATGCTTTATATTGGTACATTGCTGTTGATGGACCATGAAGATGGATCATATCAAATTTACGATCCGACAGAACCGTCCGGAGATGACTACGATCGTGTTATATGGGATGGTGTTGCACGTACAGCTGAAATGACATACAACAGTATATCAGAGGATTATGGAAATGGAGGAAACTATATTTCTTCATTAAAACCTGGTGAGAGTATACAGGTGAATATGGCATGGATCGTAAATGAGAATGACTTGAATAATATGTATCTGAATCTTAACGGTGATGGAGCTGCATATGAGTTTTCAGATTCAATGTTAAAAACAGGATTGGTGGACATATATCAGTAATGAAAATCTTATTATAGAGAAGAGGCTGTCCGTAGTGGGCAGCTTCTTTTAGATGCAGCGTTCGGTACGGATTGCTTAAAAACATCATTCCAGATGCTATACTCTATCATTAACCTGCCAAACATCAATCTGGGACAGTTGCAGATAATTCTTGCCGCAGCAGGCTTGCTCTCCGTATTAGCAACGGTTAGCTGTACGCTATTCCTGTCTGCGAAGTTTAAAGATACCCTGACGGTTTTACTGATCTCTATTGTGGTTCTTTTCATGCCGCTTTTTGCTTATGTGGCGATGGGAGCAACATGGTTCTCCACCATACTTCCATCTGCCGGAATTGGTATGCAGAACAATTTCCTTTATCAGCTGGCGAATTTCAATTATCTGCATA
Organism: Blautia wexlerae DSM 19850; assembly: GCF_025148125.1. Lineage (NCBI taxonomy): Bacteria > Bacillati > Bacillota > Clostridia > Lachnospirales > Lachnospiraceae > Blautia > Blautia wexlerae. The sequence goes on along the minus strand of NZ_CP102267.1, from coordinate 2,622,430 downwards.
TCGGTGGAATGAGCTTCTGGACACCGTATGGATTTCGGCAGGAATTGAATAACTGTGCGTCGCATTCTCGTTACTTAGTGATGAGTTAGGCGCACTTTTTTTAAAAAACGAGCAGAACAAATGTTTGCAAACACTTCTTGCATATGATATAATATAAACATGGAGAAAAATATGTTTAATATCAATAATAATGAACTTTCATATGGTAGAGGATATGTGTATTCCCTACAGTACCATCTGGTATGGTGCACAAAATATCGGAAAAAGGTTTTAAAAGATGGTATTGATGCAGAATGCAAAGAAATGCTCTGTGATCTTGCAGAAGAATATAAATTTCAGATTCTGGCAATGGAGGTTATGCCGGATCATATCCATCTGCTTGTAGATTGCAGACCACAGTTTTATATCGCTGATATGATCAAGATCATGAAGGGGAACATTGCCCGGCAGATGTTTCTTGCGCATCCAGAACTGAAGAAAGAGCTTTGGGGAGGGCATCTGTGGAATCCATCTTATTGTGCAGTAACGGTGAGTGACAGGAGCAGGGAACAGGTATGTTCTTATATCGAGGGGCAAAAAGAAAAACAGTAACCTGAAAGAATCCGTTTTTTATATTTGTAAGAAAGAGGAAAAAAGATGAGGACAGTATCCAGTTATGGTGTAGAATTGCGAAAACAAAATATCCCGATCCGCCAGACACTGGATATTTATCGTTCTGCGGTCAGTTGTCTGATTGAGATCTATGCCCAGATATGGGATGAACTGGCAGTGATCACAGAACCTAAAAAACGTTTCAACACGGCAGAACATCTGGTACATACCACCAAAAAGAACCAGGCAAGGTTTGATTTTGACCTGCGTTTTCCAAAGATGCCTTCTTATCTCAGAAGGGCAGCTATCCAGCATGCCCTGGGAAGTGTATCCTCATATAAGACAAGGATGGAACTGTGGAAAAAAACGGATCAGAAAGGCGGCAGGCCGAAGCTGGTGTGTGATAATCATGCCATGCCGGTATTCTACCGAGATGTGATGTATCGTGAGGATACAGAAGAAAAAGATGGAGCGTGCCTGAAACTTTATGATGGTCATGACTGGAAATGGTTCCGGGTCAGCCTCAGCCATACAGATATGGAATATCTAAGAAAGAACTGGGCAGGAAAAAAAGCTGCAGCACCCGTGCTGGAAAAAAGGCATCGTAAATACTTCCTGCGCTTTTCTTATACGGAAGAAGTGCCGCTTACAAAGACACCTGTAAAAGAACAGATCATCTGCAGTGTGGATTTAGGACTCAATACGGATGCAGTCTGTACCATTATGCGGGCAGATGGAACTGTCCTGGGAAGAAAGTTTATTGATTTTCCCAGTGAAAAAGACCGGATGTACCGTGTGCTGGGACGAATAAGCAGGTTCCAGAGGAAACATGGTTCTGCACAGGTGAAAAGCAGATGGGCCTACGCGAAGCGTCTTAACACAGAACTTGGAAGAAAGATTGCAGGTGCAGTCACAGGATATGCAGAAGAAAACCATGTGGATGTGATTGTGTTTGAGTATCTGGAAATAAAAGGAAAGATATCCGGAAGAAAGAAACAGAAGCTGCATCTGTGGAGAAAAAGAGATATCCAGAAAAGATGTGAACATCAGGCGCATCGCAGAGGGATGCGGATTTCCAGAATCTGTGCATGGAATACCAGCAGGCTTGCCTATGATGGGTCAGGAACAGTTGTCCGCGATCCGGGCAATCACAGTTTATGTACATTCCAGAATGGAAAAAGATATAACTGTGATCTTTCAGCGTCCTATAATATTGGAGCAAGATATTTTATACGGGAACTTTTAAAACCCATTCCGGTAACGGAAAGGTCTTTGCTGGAGGCAAAAGTCCCTTCAGTAAAGCGTAGGATCTCATGTGTATATGCGGACTTAAGAGAACTATTTTTAGAAATGGAACTCTTAAGAGCAGCATAAACACAGGCAGATATACAGCGGACTACCTGTGGTGTGGGAACCTGCCATATCTGGCATGGAAAAAAGCGCATGACTGCGCATATCCTAAGTTACAGGCGTATCCGCCGATATTTAGCCTTGTCGCTTAAAGCGGCTGAGGAGCATGTGACTTTAGTCATGTGAGATCCACAAGAAGCAAGGAATCTATACCCATATGCAGTCTGAAGCACATGTACCTTGGTTTCGCGTTGTATTTGAGATGACAGATGGAAGTTTGATGGAATTTCAAATGCAACAGGGAGATTTTCGTGAATTGGAAAAAGGCGATCGAGGTATGCTGACTTATCAGGGAAATCGGTATATATGTTACCAAAAATATAAATTTAAAAGTGAAGCACAGGAGGAAGAAAAATGTTAAGTGAAAGCATTGCAAAACTGGTACAGTATGGAATTACAACAGGTCTGACACCGGAATGTGAAAGAAACTACACAACAAATCTTCTGCTGGACGTTTTTCATGAGGATGACTATGAGAAACCGGACAACATTGAGGAATCTGTTAATCTTGAAGCAACATTGGGTGAATTGCTGGATGAAGCCGTAAAAAGAGGACTGATCGAAGACAGTATTGTATACCGGGATTTATTTGATACCAGATTAATGAACTGTCTGATGCCGCGTCCAGGCCAGGTGCAAAAAGAATTCTGGGATAAATATAAAGAAAGCCCAAAGGAAGCAACCGATTATTTTTATAAACTGAGTCAGGACAGCAATTATATCCGCAGATATCGCGTAGAGAAGGATCAAAAGTGGAAGGTAGACAGTCCATACGGTGAGATTGATATTACCATCAATTTGTCCAAACCGGAAAAAGATCCAAAAGCAATTGCCGCGGCAAGGAATGTAAAATCCGGAAGCTATCCGAAATGTCTTCTTTGCCCGGAAAATGAAGGATATGCGGGACGTGTTAATCATCCGGCAAGGCAGAATCACAGGATTATTCCGATCACAATCAATGATACTCCTTGGGGATTCCAGTATTCTCCGTATGTATATTACAATGAGCATTGTATTGTATTTAATTGCCAGCATACTCCAATGAAAATCGAGAGAAATGCATTCATTAAACTGTTTGATTTTGTAAAACTGTTTCCGCATTATTTCCTTGGATCTAATGCAGATTTGCCGATCGTAGGCGGCTCGATTTTAAGCCATGATCATTTCCAGGGTGGACATTATACATTTGCAATGGCAAAAGCACCAATTGAGCAGCATGTGGTACTTCCGGGATTTGAAGATGTAGAGGCTGGAATTGTAAAATGGCCGTTATCTGTACTTCGTATTCGTCATAAAGATTCTAACCGTTTGGTAGATCTGGCAACACATGTGCTGGAAGTATGGAGAGGTTATACTGACGAAGCAGCATTTATTTATGCTGAAACCAATGGAGAGCCTCATAATACAATTACACCAATTGCACGTAAAGTAGGGGATATCTACGAATTGGATCTGACATTAAGAAACAACATTGCAACAGAAGAACATCCGCTGGGTGTGTATCATCCGCATGCAGAATATCATCATATTAAGAAAGAGAATATCGGCCTGATCGAAGTTATGGGCCTTGCAGTTCTTCCGGCCAGATTAAAAGGAGAGATGGAACTTCTGGAAAAGTATATTCTCGAAGGCAAAGATATTTCTTCAAATGAACAGATTGAGAAACATGCAGAGTGGGTTAAGAAGTTTCTTCCGAAATATCCGGAAATCACAAAAGAAAACATCCATGGCATTCTTCAGAAAGAGATTGGAATCGTATTTACCCATGTTCTGGAAGATGCAGGAGTATACAAATGTACGACCGAGGGAAGAGAAGCATTCATGCGTTTTCTTGAAACATTATAAAAATTGAAATAAAAGGATTCTTTGCAGGAAATGATTGCAGGAGTACAGATAAACCAGGAATCGGATGTTTAATTGCATGTGCGATATGGTTTATTATGTTTATTCTGTTGCTTATGGAGAGACATAAAAGAGAAAGATAATTTATAGAAAAATAGAATGTTTTCGGGGTGAAAATGCTGTTTATTTGTTTTAGACATACGATGTCCGGTTGAAAATTAGCGGATTCTCGTTTTATGTCGTGGTAATTTTGGTGCATATTGGTAAGCTGTAAGAGGAAGGGAGGTAGAGACATGGATACAAAAAAGATTGGAGCTTTTTTAAAGCAATGTCGTAAAGAAAAGAATCTTACACAAGAGCAGCTTGCCGAGAAGTTTGAAGTATCTGCAAGAACAGTTTCCAGATGGGAAAATGGAGACACAGTCCCAAATACTGATACACTTAGGCTTTTATCAAAAGAATTTGATGTTTCAATTAATACGCTTTTGGGAGAACCAAGAAAGCTGATTTGTCAGTGCTGTGGAATGCCAATTGATGATGATTCTATCTTGGGACGTGATAAAGATGGTACATTAAACGAGGAATATTGTAAATGGTGCTATGCAGATGGAACGTACACATATAATGATATGGATGAACTTATTGATGTGTGTGTAAAGAATATGGTAAATGAAAACTTTACCGAAGAACAGGCACAATCTTATTTGAAAGAAATGCTTCCCAAATTGGATTACTGGAAAAGGTATGATGAACTTAGGATAATAAGCGGGAATCCTCGGCAATTCAATTACCGAGATGAAAGCGCAAACTGTGCATATCTGCACTCATAATAAATAAAAATAACAAAACGGCTTTCATTCAATTTCTCCCTATAAAAATCCTGAGAAAATATCACTCCGTATCCGGAATAAAAAGAGAATTGTCCGTAACCGGACTGAAAACACCGGAAATAATAAAAGTAGCTGTATAGCTCTAAAGAGCAAACAGTAGTGGTGCCATGGATGCACCCTGAAAAAAGGCGGTATCCCGCCTTAATTCAGATGCTCTGGTAACTCAGTTACCGAGTAATTCACAACTTGTTTCTTATCTTTCGGTACTCTCTTGGGGAATATCCTTTCAGCTTGTGGAAAAGCCGGCTGAAATAAAGCTGATTATCATACCCGACGATTTTAGAAATTTCATTGATGGAATAGGTTGTTGTTTCAAGTAACATCTGGGCATTGTTAATTCGGATTCCCACAATAAACTGCATTGGTGTAGAACCTGTGTATTTTTTGAAGTTTCGGATAAACCAGCTGACACTCATTCCACGTGAGGCAGCATAATCATCTATGCTAATATTCTGGTTATAATTTTCACTGAAAAAGGTAACTGCGTTATCCATCTCGTGATCCAGGTATTCATTTTTCGAGATATGTTCCCTGGTCAGTTCCCGATGAAAGATGATAAGAAGATGACGGAGCAGAAGGACAAGCATGTCCTCATAATTATCTTGGCAACGCTGAAGCTCGATGATAATACGCTTGAAAATCTGTTCGTATTCCATAGAGGTTCCGACCTGAAATACACGCTCTTTATCCGGGAATCCATATTGCCGTAGGATATTTTTTACATTGTTGCCTGTAAAATGAATCCAGTATACTTCTGTCTTATCTTTTCCATAATATTCATATTTCTGAAGTTCCTTCGGTCTGTACAGTACAATATTACCGGCGGGGACAATCGTTTCGTTATCCACATTGTCAAAATGAAAATGCCCACAACCAGCAGTGATATAGATAATCTGATAATCCAGGCGTCCCCTTGGACGGTAGGTTGGTAACTTTGGATGGCTGGAAAGGCGGTAAGTACCGCAACTTCCTACAACCAGTGGGCGACTTTTGTCTTTGAAATCCATATGGGAGTGGTTTAAATAACCGGTATTCATATACATATGGTAGCACCTCTTTTCCTTTTTTTTGTTATTGTATCATTTAGTGCATATTTTGTCTAATCCAATTCATAGACATGTTTTGCAGATTAGGATAAGATATATATAGCAAAACAGAGAAGCGTAAACATAAAAGTAAAAGACAAGGTTTGCTGTGGAAAAACAAAGTGTAAAAAAATGTATATGTATTAAAGGAGAGTTATTTATGATTGTACCACGTTATTATGAGGATTTAAGCGTACTGCATGAAAATACAATGCCAGCCAGAGCCTATTTTATTCCAGCATCCAAAAGAATGGATAACCTGGTGGAGCACAGGGAAGAGTCAGACCGAATGCAGTTATTGAACGGAACTTGGAAGTTCCAGTATTTTAACAGTATCTATGATGTTCAGGAACCCTTCTTTGAGAAAGATTATGATACAGAAAATTTTGATGAGATTCAGGTTCCGAGTGTATGGCAGATGGCAGGATATGATACACATCAGTATACAAACATCAGGTATCCGTTCCCATTTGATCCACCGTATGTACCACAGGATATTCCATGTGGAACATATGTACATACCTTTGTTTATCACAAAGATGAAAATGCACCAAAAGCTTTCTTGAATTTTGAAGGAGTAGACAGTTGCTTTTATGTATGGATCAATGGCTCTTATGTAGGGTATAGCCAGGTTTCTCATATGACCAGTGAGTTTGATATCACCGACCTCCTTCGGGACGGAGAGAACAGCATAGAGGTTCTGGTCATGAAGTGGTGTGATGGTTCCTATTTGGAAGATCAGGACAAATTCCGTATGAGTGGTATTTTCCGGGATGTGTACATTTTGAAACGCCCAAAACAGGCAATCAGTGATTATCATATTAAAACAAGAATTGAGGATATGCTTGCGAAAGTAGAAATTGAAATGAAATTCTACTCTCCCTTAAATGTAAAAATTTCGATTGAAGATAGAAACGGAGCAGTTGTAGCACTAGGAAGTATTGCTGAAGAAGGAACAGCTGTATTAGAAATTGCAAGTCCGGAACTTTGGAATACAGAAAATCCATATCTATATAAACTGATTCTTGAAACAGAGAATGAAGTAATTGTAGATCACATTGCATTAAGAAAGATAGAGATTAAAGACCAGGTCATTTACCTAAATGGACAGAAGATTAAATTCCGTGGTGTCAATCGACATGATTCCGATCCGGTTACTGGATTTACAATCAGTCTGGAACAGCTCACAACCGATCTTACGTTAATGAAGCAGCATAATTTTAATGCGATCCGTTCCAGCCACTATCCGAACGCACCATTTTTCTATGAAATGTGTGACAAGTATGGATTCATGGTGATAGATGAAGCAGATATTGAAGCTCATGGTCCATTTATGATCTACAGAAAAGAAGACACCGATTACAATCGGTTCAAACGATGGAATGAGATGATTGCAGATGATCCGGCATGGGAAGAGGCAATCGTTGATCGCGTAAAACTCATGGTGGAACGTGACAAAAACCGTTTCTGTATTGTTATGTGGTCAATGGGAAATGAGAGTGCTTATGGCTGCAACTTTGAAAAAGCATTGGAATGGACAAAGAATTTTGATCCAGACCGCATCACACAATATGAGAGTGCAAGATACCGCAATTATGATGAAACATATGATTACAGCAATCTGGATGTGTACAGCCGGATGTATCCGGCGCTTTCCGAAATTCAGGAATATCTGGATAAAGATGGAAGCAAACCCTTCCTTTTGGTAGAGTACTGTCACAGTATGGGAAACGGACCTGGAGATTTTGAAGATTACTTCCAGATGATTCAGGATAATGATAAAATGTGCGGCGGCTTTGTCTGGGAATGGTGTGACCATGCGATTGCTCATGGAACTGCTGAGAATGGAAAGACTATATATGCTTATGGGGGCGACCATGGCGAAGAAATTCATGATGGCAACTTCTGTATGGATGGATTAGTATATCCGGACAGAACGGTACATACAGGACTTTTGGAATACAAGAATGTTTATCGCCCGGCAAGGGTTATTTCCTATGACAAAGAAAGCGGAGAACTGGTGCTTCATAACTACATGGATTTTGATGACTTGAAAGATTATGTGAAGATCAGTTATGAACTGACGCAGGACGGGCTTGTAATCAGCAAAGGTAAACTTCCAGAAGTTTCAGCAGCACCACACAGTGAAGGAAAAATAAACCTTAAAATCAATGTGCCAGAGAGTGGAAAATGTTATTTAAAATTTATTTACCATCTGAAAAAGGAATTGCCATTGTTGGATGAAGACCATATTCTTGGATTTGATGAGATCGAAGTAAGCCAGAAGGATGCCAAATGCCAGTTAGCAGAAAAATGGTTTGAAAAAACAGTGACGGATTCTGAATTACAGGTGAGTGAAGATGATACACAGATTCATATCAAAGGCCGTGAATTCGCATATACAATCGACCGACGGACTGCACTTTTTACAGAGATGAAATTTGCAGGTCGGGAATATCTGAACCACCCGATGGAATTAAATATCTGGAGGGCACCAACAGATAATGATATGTACATCAAGTCTGAATGGAAGAAAGCCCATTATGATAAAGCTTATACAAGAGCTTACACGACAGAGGTCGTGCAGGGAAAGCATGGTGTGAAAATTACAAGCCATGCATCCGTTGTGGCAGAGACAGTACAGAAGATTCTTGATGTGACGATCACATGGAAAATAGAAGCTGCTGGAAAGATTGATGCAGATATTGCAGTAACAAAAGATGATGAATTTCCGGACCTGCCAAGATTTGGTGTGAGGATGTTCCTGGATAAAAAACTTTCAGCTGCACGATACTTTGGAATGGGACCACAGGAAAGCTATTGTGACAAACATCAGGCTGCGAGCCACGGTTTGTATCATGCAAATGTAGATGATTTGCATGAGGATTATATTCGCCCACAGGAAAATGGAAGCCATTATGATTGTGAATATGTAGAGCTTAACAACAGCCGATATGGAATTGTGGTATCTGCGGAAAATGCCTTCTCATTCAATGCTTCTTATTATACACAGGAAGAACTTGAGAAGAAAACGCATAATTATGAACTGACAGAATCAGATAGTGTAGTATTTTGCGTTGACTACGCATTAAATGGCATTGGTTCTAATAGTTGTGGTCCAGTTGTATTGGATCAGTACCGATTTGATGATGTATTATTCCGGTTCCAGTTTACGCTGATACCGTATGTAAAGGGATAATAAAGTTTCATGTAACCCGTAAACAAGGAAAGAGAGTCTGATTGTTATGTAAAGTCCGGATATACAGAGCAATCAGACAAAAACAGAGAAAAAAATATAATTAGACATCATACGGTTAGACATATTGAGATTCTAAGTGCGATGAAGATGAGGAGCAAAGAAATTCGATGGAAGAAAAAAAGTATTTGAAATGGTATAACAAAATTGGATATGGATCAGGTGATATTGCAGGTAATGTAGTCTATGCCTTCCTGACATCTTTCATGATGGTCTATCTGACGGACTCAGTAGGACTTGCTGCAGGTGTCGTAGGTACCCTGATTGCCGTATCAAAACTATTTGATGGTTTTACGGATATATTTTTTGGATCAATGATTGACAAAACACACAGTAAAATGGGAAAAGCGAAGCCATGGATGCTATACGGATACATTGGTTGTGCCATTACGCTGGTCTGCTGCTTTGCAATACCAGTCAGCTTTGGAACAACGGCTAAATACGCATGGTTCTTTATCTCTTATACACTGTTAAATGGTGTGTTTTATACAGCAAACAATATTGCTTACTCAGCACTTACGTCACTGATTACAAAGAACAGCAAAGAGCGTGTGCAGATGGGATCTTACCGTTTTATTTTTGCATTTTCAACAAGTCTTCTGATTCAGGCGATTACAGTTGGATTTGTAGATAAATGTGGTGGAGATGCTGCGGCATGGAGAACGGTTGCTATTATCTATGCAATCATTGGTCTTGTCATAAATACGATTTCAGCACTTTCTGTTAAGGAACTTCCTGAGGAAGAACTTAACGAAGGAGAAGTAAAGGATGATAATGAAAAGTACGGAATGGTACAGGCATTCAAGCTTCTTGTTAAAAACAAATATTACATGATGATTTGTGGAACATATATTTTACAGCAGTTATATGGTGCCATGATTGGAGCTGGCATTTATTACATGACATGGGTACTGAAAAATAAGAATTTGTTTGGACAATTTGCATGGGCAGTTAATATTCCACTGATCATTGCCTTAATTTTTACACCAACCTTAGTTGGTAAGTGGAAAGGTATGTACAAACTGAACTTAAGAGGTTATGTTTTAGCAGTCATTGGTAGAGCACTTGTTGTTATTGCCGGATATATGGGCAGTGTTCCGCTGATGATGGCGTTTACAGCTCTTGCAGCCTTAGGTCAGGGACCATGGCAGGGAGATATGAATGCAGTTATCGCATCCTGCTCTGAATACACTTATCTTACACAGGGAAAGAGAATTGACGGAACGATGTACTCTTGTACTTCTCTTGGCGTAAAAATCGGTGGAGGTATTGGAACTGCTGTTGTTGGATGGATGCTTGAGTTCAGTGGATATGTCGGAACAAATGTAACTCAGCCGCAGTCTGCACTTGATATGATGCAGTTTATGTATCTTTGGCTTCCGTTAATCTTTGATGTATTGATTATGTTTGTACTTTCAAGAATGAATGTAGAAGATGCAAATAAAAAACTGAAAGCAGAAAAAGAAATTGCTGCAGATGAAGTAACAGATGCATCGGACATAAATTAGAATTGACAGGAGAAAGCGTTGTCTGGTCATTGCTCGATGAGACAGTGCTTTTTTCTATATATAAAGTGATTGAACTGTATTTTGAAAATAAAAAAGGACCACTTCATTTTTGTGAAATGGCCTTAAGAAAATATTCAGTTTTCACAAAATAGTCCTTTTAGTATTTATACATGGTAAGGATGCTCAAAATATTCAGTGTAGAATACTAAAAGGTCATTCAGATATTTTTTTAGGTTGCTCATTTGCAATTCCTCCTTTCCTTATTTACAAGTTGATTATAAGATAGGTGTAAAAGGATTGCTTGCCAAATCGAAAGAAGATATAGACAAATGTTGCAAAGGGGAGTATTTCATGCAGTTAAAATATGTTGACACAAAAGAGGAGATCATAGCAATAAATAGGAAGTCAAAACATATTGAACCACATCTTCATAATGCACTGGAGATCGTTTGTGTAACAAGTGGAGCATTAGAATTTGGTGTCGGACAGGAACTATACCATATGGAAAAAGGAGATATAGGCTTTGTATTTCCAGATGTTATTCATCACTATCAGGTACTGACACCCGGTGTAAATAAAGCGACTTATCTGATTGCATCGCCATTTACGATAGCCAAATTTTCAGATATCATGCAATCCATGGCTCCTGAATACCCAATCATCAAAGCGGAAAAGGTTGAACCGGAGGTATATAGAGTTATAAATGCAATTTTAGAGACAGAACAGTCGGATATTACTGTTGCACAGGCATATCTTCAAATTGTGTTGGCACGCTGCATAGGAAAATTAAATTTGGTAGAAAAGAGTAATGTGGGGAGCAACGATCTTATTTACCAGACAGTTTCCTATATATCAGCAAATTTTAAGAAGAAGTTTTCTCTGGAAGAGATGGCAAAAGATCTGGGGGTGAGCAAATATGTTTTATCCAGACTCTTTTCCAAAACATTCCATAGAAACTTTAATCAATATCTTAACGATGCAAGGCTGAACTATGCATGCCATCGTTTGGAAAATACGAGTGATTCTATTACAAACATTTGTCTGGATAGTGGATTTGAAAGTCAGAGAACATTTAACCGAGTATTTAAAGAAAGATATAAAATATCACCGAGTGACTACCGGAGTACATGTCTGAAAGATATGTTGTCATAACATATAGATTAATAAATTCAATAAAAATCTGATTATCAGTCTGAAATAAGTATCTCTGAGTGTTATTTATAATATGGGGTAGTGGCTAATTATTATGTCATGTATGAATGGGGAAGAAACAAACGGAGAACTGCTTCAGAAAAAGAAGTAGACAAACTGTAAATAAAGAAGTTAAGAGAGGCTGTTACTTTAGAAACTATTTAAAGAAGTAACAGAAGTCGGGGAAGCGTTAGAAAAGATACAAGAAACATAAATCAATATTGTTCGTTCTATTTTCAGTAACACATTTCGCAATGCGAAAAATAAGTTGCTGAACAGTCATTGCCTATATTATAATGAAGCTATAGCACCCTGTTAAATAATACATTTGAGAAAGTTCAACTTTCACGCTTTGTTGAGCCAGATCAATATACATTATTTACGAGGAGTGCTACAGGTACAATAAAAAACGGACAAGAGGCAGACTGATATGGAAAATAAACTGGAACATTTAAAAGAATATCTGAAGGGACTTGGCAGTGTAGCAGTTGCTTTCTCAAGTGGAGTGGATTCTACATTCTTATTAAAAGTAGCTCATGATGTGCTGGGTGATAAGGCGATTGCGATTACAGCTCAATCCTGTTCTTTCCCGAAAAGAGAGCTGAATGAAGCGAAGGCATTCTGCGAGAAAGAGGGGATTCAGCATGTGATCTGCCAGTCTGAGGAATTGGAGATTGAAGGATTTTCAAAGAATCCTCCGAACAGATGTTATTTATGTAAAAAAGAACTGTTTGAGAAGATTGGCGATATTGCAAAAAAGAATGGGATTGAATATATTGCAGAGGGATCAAATATGGATGATAATGGCGATTACAGACCAGGTCTGATCGCCGTAAAAGAACTTGGAGTTAAGAGCCCGCTACGTGAGGCGAAGCTGACGAAAGCGGAGATCAGAGAATACTCAAAGGAACTGGGGCTTCCGACCTGGGACAAACAGTCATTTGCCTGTCTGTCCTCCAGGTTTGTCTATGGAGAGACCATCAGTGAGGAAAAGCTTGGAATGGTTGAGAAAGCAGAGCAGCTTTTACTTGACTATGGATTCCATCAGGTACGTGTCCGTATTCACGGTTCACTTGCAAGAATTGAGATCATGCCGGAGGAATTTCCGAAACTTCTGGAAAAAAATGTCCGAGAGGATATTGTGAAGAAATTTAAGGAGTATGGATTCACTTATGTGACCATGGATATTCTGGGATATCGTATGGGAAGTATGAACGAAACACTTGGCGAAAATGATAAAACGACTGCAGATAGCAGCCTTAAGGGTAAAAACGAATGACAGTAAAAGAGAGAATAACAGCACTTCGTGCACGCATGAAAGAGACAGGAATTGATGCATATCTGATTCCTACAGATGATTTTCATGGTTCAGAATATGTAGGTGAATATTTCAAATGCAGAAAATATATCACAGGATTTACCGGTTCTGCAGGCACTGCGGTGATCATGCAGGATATGGCAGGATTATGGACGGATGGACGTTATTTTATCCAGGCTGCAGATCAGCTGGAGGGAACAGGAATTACTTTATTTAAAATGGGTGAGCCGGAAGTTCCCACAGTTCATGAATTTCTGAAAAAAAATCTGACACAGGGAATGTGTCTGGGATTTGACGGACGTACTGTCAGCTCAAAAGAGGCATCAGAACTGGAGAAAATGCTGGATGAAAACGGTGTGTCTCTCAGCGTTGATCACGATCTGGCAGGGGATATATGGGAAAACCGTCCGGTACTTTCCTGTGAACCGGTTACAGAGCTGGATATAAAATGGGCAGGAGAATCCAGAGCTGATAAATGCGCAAGAATCCGCAAAGCAATGGAGAAGAAGGGTGCAGATTTATTTGTACTGACTTCTCTGGATGATATTGCCTGGCTGTTAAATATACGTGGGGGAGATATCCACTGTTGTCCGGTGGTTCTTTCTTATCTTGTAATGACAAAAACAGAGATCAGACTTTTTGCAAATGAGAAAGCCTTTCAGACAGACGTACTGGAAGCGCTGGAAAAAGATGGTGTGACCCTTTTTCCCTATGACAGTATCTATGAGTATGTGAAAACATTTAAAAAGGACAAAAAAGTTCTTCTCTGCAAAAAGAAAGTCAACAGTCGTCTGGTTAGCAATATTCCGGCAGACACCCGGATTCTGGATGAAGAAAATCTTACACTTCTTCCCAAGGCAACGAAGAATCCTGTTGAGGTGGAAAATGAACGCATTGCGCATATCAGAGACGGAGTTGCAGTTACAAAGTTCATATACTGGTTAAAGAAGAATGTTGGAAGGATTCCGATCACAGAATTAAGTGCAGCAGAAAAGCTGTATGAATTCCGTTTGGAACAGGAGGATTTCATAGATAACAGTTTTGATCCGATTATTGCCTATGGAAAGCATGCTGCTATTGTACATTATTTTGCAACACCCGAAACGGATATTCCTCTGGAACCATCCGGCTTTCTTCTGGCAGATACAGGAGGACATTATAAAGAGGGAACTACTGATATTACCCGTACTGTTGTCATGGGACCGACTACTGAGGAAGAGAAAAAGTATTTCACAGCAGTTTTGCGGGGAACTCTGAATCTGGGAGCTGCCAGATTTCTTCATGGCTGTACCGGTGTAAACCTGGATATTCTGGCGAGACAGCCGTTGTGGGAAATGGGAGAGGATTTTAAACATGGAACCGGTCATGGAGTAGGATATCTTCTGAATGTCCATGAAGGACCCAATAGCTTCCGATGGAAAATTGTTCCGGGTGGAAATGCAGTGCTGGAGGAGGGAATGATCACCTCTGATGAGCCGGGATATTACAGAGAGGATGAATTTGGAATCCGTCATGAAAATCTGATGGTCTGTAAAAAAGCTGAAAAAACAGAGTATGGTCAGTTTATGTGCTTTGAATTTCTGACTATGGTACCTTTTGACCTGGATGGAGTGGTGTCGGAACTGATGAGTGTCCGGGAACGTAACCTTCTCAATGATTACCATGCGCAGGTATATGAGAAGATTTCTCCGTATTTGAACGAAGAAGAAAAAGAATGGCTGAAAGATGCTACCCGGGCAATCTGATAAAAATAAAAAAACATTTTACAAAATCAAAAAGAGGAACAGCCGTGATGGACAGCTGTTCCTTTTTGATTTATTATCTGGCTTGTTTTATTCAGAAACTTTTGCAAACTGGCTGTTATATAAAGTATGGTAAAATCCACCTTTTGCAATCAGCTCATCATGAGTACCCTGCTCAATGATACTTCCGTCTTTCATAACAAGAATCAGATCTGCATTTCGGATGGTTGAAAGCCTGTGAGCTACGATAAAGCTTGTTCTTCCCTCCATCATTCGTTCAAACGCTTCCTGAATTTGTAATTCTGTTCGTGTATCAATACTGGAAGTGGCTTCATCCAGGATCAGCATCGGAGGCAGACAGAGCATAACTCGTGTGATACACAGCAGCTGTTTCTGTCCCTGGCTTAAGCTGTCTTCGTTGAGCATGGTGTCCAGTCCTTTAGGAAGCCTCCGGATAAATTCCCAACTGTGGGTAAGCTTGGCTGCTTCGATGATTTCAGTATCTGTAGCTTCCGGTTTTCCAATCGAGATATTGTCGCGGACAGTTCCGTTTTTGATCCATGTTTCCTGAAGCACCATACCATAGCTGCTTCTGAGAGAATGGCGGGTAATGTCTCTGATCGGTTTGCCGTCAACGGAAATAGATCCGGAATTTACATCATAGAATCTCATCAGAAGGTTGATAAAGGTTGACTTACCGCATCCGGTAGGTCCTACAATGGCAACGCGCATACCTGGTTTTACATGGAGATTAAAGTCCTCAATCAGTTTCTTTGATTCATCATAATGGAAGCACACATTCTTAATATCTACTTCACCCTTTACATCTTTCAGTGTCTCAGAAACCTCTGCAACTTCCGGTTCCTCCTCCAGCAGATCGAAGATTCTGCCTGCACAGGCAAGAGCATTCTGAAGTTCTGTAACAACGGAACTGATATCATTGAATGGTTTCATATACTGGTTGGCATAGGAGAGAAGTACGGAAAGTCCTCCGACTGTCAGTCTGCCTCCAGGGATAATGAATGCACCCACCAGTGCAACACAGGCATAAATAACATTATTGACAAAACGGGTGGAAGGGTTTGTCAGGCTGCTGTAAAAAACAGCCTTCAGACTGCATTCCTGTAATTCTTTGTTAACCTTTGCAAAGCGTTCAGAAGATTTTTCCTCATATCCAAAAGCCTGAACAACCTTCTGGTTTCCAATCATCTCTTCAATGAGAGCAGTCTGACGCCCTCTGGTATCGCTTTGCTTCCGGAACATCTGGAAGGTATGGGAAGAAATAAATTTGGCCACCAAAAAGCTTACGGGAGTCAAGACAATGACCATCAATGTAATCCAGAAGTTTTTGGAGAACATGAAGATCAGTGTTCCGATGATCGTTACGATTCCGGAAAAAAGCTGGGTAAATCCAAGCAGCATACCATCGGATAGAATATCTGTATCTGCGATAATACGGCTGATGATATCTCCGGTACTGTGTCCGTCAAGGTAAGAGAGGGGAAGTACCTGAATGTGTCGGATGGCTTTGGCACGTATATCCTTTACTGTCTGGTAGGTCATGCGGTTATTGATCACATTCATAAGCCACGTGGCAGCAGAAGAGAGGATGACCATTACAAGGATACGTGACAGGTAATACCACATCATTTCGAAGTTTACCTGATGTTGGGCAATGACCTGATCAATGGCATTTCCGAACAGGATTGGGACATACAGCTGAAGGATAACGGAAACTGCTGCCAGTATGATACTGAAGATCAGCAGAAAACGGTATCTTCCGATGAAACGCAGTACTTTAAAAAAAGTTTCGCTGCTTTTGCTTTTAGCAGGATCTTTTATTGTTGATCTGCTCATACAGTCACCTCCTTCATTATATTACCTGCAGATACAGAGGAGTATCTGGCTCTTTCTTCCGGAAACTGAGAGAAGTAGATTTCCCGGTAAGTATCACAGGTACGCAGCAGTTCAGCATGAGTACCCTTACCTGCCAGAGTACCGTTATCAAGGACAAGGATCAAGTCTGCCTGCTGAATGCTGGAGGAACGCTGGGATACCAGAAATGTAGTTACTTTCCAGTCAAGTCTGTTGA
Source organism: Blautia wexlerae DSM 19850 (assembly GCF_025148125.1). Taxonomy (NCBI): domain Bacteria; kingdom Bacillati; phylum Bacillota; class Clostridia; order Lachnospirales; family Lachnospiraceae; genus Blautia; species Blautia wexlerae. The sequence goes on along the minus strand of NZ_CP102267.1, from coordinate 2,605,505 downwards.
GAGACTTACGCAGTGCTGCATCAGTGGCAAAGTCCAGGGCACTGGCACTGTCATCCAGAATCAGGATTTCAGGTTTTTTTACCAGGGCACGGGCAATGGTAAGTCTTTGTTTCTGGCCGCCGGAAAGGTTTTTACCGTTCTGTTCCAGCATAAAATCAAGCTGTCCCGGTTTACCCTCTACTACCTCTTTTCCCTGTGCTGTGGTAAGTGCCTGCCATAGATCCTCGTCAGAGGCATCTTCCCGGCCCCATTTCAGATTGTCTCGGATAGAGCCTTTGAAAAGAGCTGCCTTCTGTGGAACAACGCCGATTCTGGAGCGGAGATCACTTCTGGTGTAATTTTCAATATTCTGACCATCCAGCAGAACAGTTCCTTTGCTGGCATCATAGAATCTGGAGATCAGATTTACCAGAGTGGTTTTTCCGCTTCCTGTACCACCGATAATACCTACGGTCTGTCCCTTTTTTACAGAAAAACTGATATGGGAAAGACTGGGGGCACCGGCTTTGCTGTACTCAAAGGTTACGTCATTGAATACGATGGCATTTTCAGAAAGTGATGCATCAGCAGTTGCTGTTGCAAGGTCCTTCGATATCTGAGCAGAATATGTGGAGGAAGAGGGGTAATCCATAGTAGATTTCACTTTCAGGATATCTGCCACACGTCCTGCGCTGGCTGCAGATTTGTTCAGGGTGATGATCAGGGAGGCAAGCTTGATCAGTTCCACGATCATCTGAGCCATATAGTTATAAAGGGCAACAACCTGTCCCTGCTGCATACCGCCAAGATTTACTTCTACTCCTGCTTTCTGGATCAGAATAACAGTAGCAATATTGATCAGTACATAAGTGACCGGATTTAACAAAGCGGAAAGCTTTCCTACAAAGAGATTTAACTTTGTCAGCTCCTGATTGCGGGTATCAAATTCTGCAACTGCCTCTTTTTCGCGGCAGAATGCACGGATAACGCGGACGCCTGTAAGGTTTTCTCTGGTCAGTCCGGTTACTGTGTCCAGTTTTCCCTGTACCTTTTTAAACAGAGGAATACTGAAAAACATAATGACAAAGACAACCAGAAACAGAAACGGGATCGCAACAGCAAAAACCAGAGCACATTTAAAATCAATGGTAAATGCCATGACCATGGATCCAAGTACGATAAACGGACTTCGAAGAAGAAGACGAAGCCCCATGTTCAGTCCGTTCTGGACCTGATTGATATCGTCGGTAAGTCTTGTGATCAGGGTGTCTGTTCCCAGGGTATCCAGCTCTGTAAAAGACAGATGCTGTACATGGTCATAAACTGCCTGTCTTAATTTAGTGGCAAAGCCCACGCTGGCTTTGGCTGCAAAGAACTGAGCTGTAATGCTGCTGGCAAGACCAAGAGCTGCCATTAAAATAAGAATAAAAAATCTCTGGACAATGTATTTGTTGTCATGGTTTGCAATACCTACATCAATGATCTGTGCAATGACGATAGGCACGATCAGGTCAAATACAACCTCCAGAAATTTAAAAAATGGCGCCAGGATGCTTTCTTTTTTGTAGTTTTTTAAATAAACTGCCAATGAACGCATTTTAAAAATTCCTTCCTTTCGTAAAAAATCTTTCCTATATTATTTCTTCCTTTTTTTGAAAAATAATACATTCAAAAGTGTATCATTTGAGACTTTTTTGTCAAGAAGAATGTGCAAAAACAGATGAACTTTGGAGAAAATTCAGCTTGACTTCAAAAAAAGATATTATTAAAATATTCCGTGGCACTATTTGTGCACTGACAATTGATAAATTATTATTACCATAATGAGGAAGAGACAGACTATGGAGATTATTGAGACATTTGGTCATTATGTGGAAAATCTGACGGATAAAAAGCCTCAGTCAGCCCGCCGGCTGTTAAAAACCGGTTGGGGGGCGCAGAATCTGAAGTTCCGTTACATGCAGGACAAGAGACTGATGCCTGCAGACAGGCATCTTGCAAACCTGATGATGGATACCATGCTGTGGCCCCTTCAGAAACCGGAAGATTCTGTTATTGTAAGTATTTTTACACCCTGCGAAATGATGCAGGAGGTGGGATTACATCCCTATAATGTAGAAGGATTTTCCTGCTATCTTTCTGCAAGCAAAGCAGAGAGGGCATTTTTGCAGCAGGCAGAGAATCAGGGAATTGCAGAGACACTGTGCAGTTATCACAAGACATTTCTTGGTGCAGCGCAGAAAGGACTTCTGCCAAAGCCTAAATGTATTGTTTATACCAACCTGACCTGCGATGCTAACCTGCTCACCTTCCGTACCCTGGCAGATTTTTACCAGGTACCTGTATTTGCCATTGATGTACCATGGAATCAGACCACAGAGAATGTACAGTATGTGGCAGATCAGTTAAAGGATTTAAAAATATTTCTGGAAAAAAATACAGGAAAAACAATCTCTGAGGACAGATTAAAGGAACGTCTTGCCTGCAGTAAGCGGACTCTGGAGAATTACAAAAAATATCAGCAGATGCGTGCAGACAGATATGTGCCCTCTGATCTGGTCACACCCTTGTATGCAGGAATGACAAACAATATCCTTCTGGGAACAGCAGAAGAAGAGAAGTATACACAGATGCTTCTTGAAGATATTAAGAAAGCACCGGCAGCGAAAGGGAAGCACATTTACTGGATGCATACCATTCCATTCTGGTCGGATGCAGTGCGCCAGGAGCTTTGCTTCAGTGAGAAAGCCCAGATCGTAGGATGTGAACTTGCAGAAACCTGTGAGCCGGATTTTGATCCTGAGAACCCCTTTGAAGCAATGGCAGAAAGAATGGTATATCATTCACTGAACGGAAGTGCCCTTAGAAGGATTGAAGCCGGTATCCGCCATGCGAAACAGGCAGGAGCAGACGGTGCTGTGTGGTTTGGACATTGGGGATGTAAACATACGCTTGGTGCGGCACAGCTTGCAAAGAAGAAGTTCGAGGAAGCCGGTCTGCCCCTTTTGATCCTGGACGGTGACGGGTGTGATCGAAGCCATGGAGGAGAAGGACAGACTTCCACCAGGCTGGGAGCTTTTCTGGAAATGCTGGGAGGTGCTGAGAATGAATAAAACTTACTATGTCTGTAAATATACCCCAATTGAACTTCTGGAATCTCTTGGCGGGGAATGTGAGAACTTTAATCATATGCCGGAGGGATTTGACCTGGCCGATCAGGTTTCACATCCCAATATCTGCGGTTTTGGAAAAACACTTCTGGAAGGAGTCATGGAGGGGAAAATCAAGGAACTTGTCCTGGTGAGCTGCTGTGATACTATCCGGAGTGTCTATGACATTCTGCTTGAAAGCGGCAAGCTGGATTTTCTCTATATTTTGGATGTGCTTCACTGTGACAGTGCCTGTAGCAGAGAGCGTATGGCTGTACAGTTAAAAGGGCTGGCGAAGGCTTATGCACAGTACAAAGGCACAGAGTTTGATGCCGGAAAATTCCGGGCTGCTTTCCATGCACAGGAGAAAATCACAAAGTCCCATATTGCAGTGCTTGGCGCCAGAATGGGGCAGGAATTATTTGAAATGACCAGCAAAGCTATGCCTCTTCCTGTAGAGAATGATACCTGCGTGCATAACCGTTCTGTGGGAAATATACTTCCACCGGAGGGTGCTTCTTTTGATGAGCTGATGGACTGGTATGCAGGTGAGATTCTGGGGCAGATTCCATGTATGCGTATGATGGACCCGACAGGTCGTAAGAAGCTTTATAATGATCCGTCTGTTGCGGGGATTATTTATCATACAGTGAAGTTTTGTGATTTTTACAGCTTCGAATATGCTGAGATCAAGAATCATACAGATGTACCTCTTTTAAAAATCGAATCAGATTATACTATTCAGAGCAGCGGTCAGCTTCTTACCAGACTGGAAGCTTTTGCAGAGAGCATTCAGCCTGAAACACTGGAGCAGACCATAGATGGAGACACAAAAGGAGAGAGAAAAATGGGAAAAGGTTATTTCGCAGGGATTGACAGTGGTTCTACCAGTACAGATGTGGTGATTTTAAATAAAGATCATGAGATTGTGACCAGCATTATCTTGCCTACAGGAGCAGGAGCTGCTATCGGAGCAGACCGTGCCCTTGCAGAGGCATTGAAGGAGGCCGGATTGCAGAGAGAAGATATTGATGCGCTGGTTACTACTGGATACGGACGTACAGCTATTAAAAATGGTGATAAGAGTATCACAGAGATCACCTGTCATGCAAGAGGTGCGCATTTCCTGAATCCGGAAGTCCGTACTGTTATTGATATTGGCGGACAGGACAGCAAGGTGATCCGACTGGATGAGAACGGTGCAGTTGCAAATTTTGTTATGAATGACAAATGTGCGGCAGGAACCGGACGATTTCTGGAAATGATGGCACGTACCATGGAAATGAATCTGGATCAGATGAGCGAATGTGGGCTGGAATTCAAAGAAGATATTACAATTTCCAGTATGTGTACAGTATTTGCAGAATCAGAAGTTGTATCCCTGATCGCCCAGAATAAGGCAACAGATGATATTGTCCATGGCCTGAATAAGGCGGTTGCCGTAAAGACTGCCGCCCTTACCAGACGTGTGGGCGGTGAGGAGAAATATATGATGACCGGTGGTGTTTCTAAGAATAAGGGCCTGGTAAAGACACTGGAAGAGAAGCTTGGAACAAAGCTGGTGATCAGTGACAAGGCTCAGCTTTGCGGTGCACTTGGCGCAGCACTGTTTGCGGCTGATATGGCTGATGTATAAAAATTATTTAAATATCCAGGGATTTTACAAGGTGGAAATCTCTGGAATTTTTATACTTTTTTTATAAAAGTTTAATTTTCTATTGACGAGTTCAAATTTAAGAGCTATAGTATACCACAGTAACAGCAAATTAACGAGGTGAAGTTTGCAGGAAAGAGGAAGCCACACAAAAGGCTATACCCGCCGAAGGAGTAAAACTCTCAGGTTCCCTGGATGCAGGGAAGAACTGCAAATGGATCGTTTCTCTGGAGACACCCGTTAGATCGGGGGCCGAAGGTGCAAATAACACGAATTATCAATAGCTGCCCACAAATGGTTATCTGATTCGTGTCTTGAATCTCTCAGGCAAAAGGACAGAGGATGCTTTATCATCCCCGCTGATTCATATGAACTATATGAACAGTATTTTCTGAACTTCTGATTTTTGAAACGGTCTGTTATTACTTTGTTTCCCAGCTGTACAATATATTACACTTTTTAAAAGAAAAAGGAGATTTATTATTATGTGGGAAGCGATCAATTCTTTTTTGACAACAGTAGACAATCTGGTCTGGGGCGTGCCCCTTATGGTCCTGATCATGGCAGGTGGTATCCTGTTAACTGCCAGACTTGGACTTCTTCAGATGCGAAGACTCCCTCTTGCATTGAAATGGATGTTTAAGAACGAAGAAGAAGGCGATGGTGAGATTTCCAGCTTTGCAGCTTTATGTACAGCACTGAGCGCCACAATCGGAACCGGTAATATCGTCGGTGTTGCAACTGCTGTCTGTGCCGGAGGTCCCGGAGCTTTATTCTGGATGATTCTGGCAGCATTCTTCGGAATGGCAACAAAATTTTCCGAAGGTCTTCTTGCAGTGAAATACCGTGTGGTAGCAGAAGACGGTCACAGCCTTGGTGGTCCTTTCTATTATATTGAGAAAGGTATGGGAACAAAATGGAAATGGCTTGCAAAGATCTTTGCATTCTTTGGTGTATGTGTAGGTCTTTTCGGAATCGGTACATTCAGTCAGGTAAATGGTATTTCCAGTGCAGTTCAGAACTTCTTTGATCCGAACAAATCAAACTGCGTAAATATTCCGTTCCTTGGAGAGTATTCCTGGGCAGTTGTAATTTCTTCCCTGATTCTTGCAGCCTGTGTTGCAGCAATCCTCATCGGTGGTCTGAAACGAATTGCAACAGTCAGCCAGATTATTGTACCGTTTATGGCGGTGATCTATCTGATCTTCAGTGTAGCGCTGATTCTTTTAAACATTACAGAGATCCCGGCAGCTATCGTAACAGTTGTGAAGGGAGCCTTTAATCCGTCAGCAGTGACAGGCGGTGTGGTAGGAACAATGATCGTATCCATGCAGAAAGGTGTGGCTCGTGGTATCTTTTCAAATGAAGCAGGTCTTGGTAGCGCACCTATCGCAGCGGCAGCAGCTCAGACAAAAGAGCCTGTACGTCAGGGTCTTGTAAGCATGACTGGTACATTTATTGATACAATCGTGATCTGTACAATGACAGGCCTTTCCATCGTGCTGACAGGTGCATGGCAGGTAGAAGGTCTGGAAGGTGTTCAGGTAACAACCTATGCATTCCAGCATGGACTTCCGATCCCTGGACAGATTTCTGCATTTGTATTAATGATCTGTCTGGTATTCTTTGCATTTACTACAATTCTTGGATGGGATTATTACAGTGAAAGATGTCTGGAATATCTGACAAACGGACATAAGAAAACAATCCTTACATATCGCTGGCTTTACATTCTGGCAGTATTTATCGGACCGTACATGACAGTAAGTGCTGTATGGACAATCGCAGATATCTTCAACGGACTGATGGCGATTCCGAATATGATCGCATTGTTCGCATTAAGTGGAGTGATCGTAAAAGAAACAAAAGCGTTCTTTGCAGCAGAAAAGCATAAAATGTAAGGAATCAAAAGTAATAAAATAACAGTAAATCCTCTGATTATGGAATTTATAGCAATCCTGATCAGAGGATTTTTTCTGCTTGCATTTGACTGATTATGACTTTTTGTGCAAAGTAAACCAAAATCAGTCATTATTTTTATGAATTAGTTTGATTGACTTTGGATGAATATGACAGTATACTAAGATCATAAACAAAAAACAGTCATGAACATGCAGAAAAGACATGACAATATGTACTTTTGGAATCTTTTGGTGAAAGTGAAATAAAGACTCCGAAAGGATACCAATATAAAACGGGAGGGCAAGAAGAGATGATTTACACAGTGACTTTTAATCCATCTCTGGACTATATCGTTTCGGTAGATGATTTTAAACTGGGGCTGACAAACAGAACAAGTTCAGAGCTGATGCTTCCGGGGGGAAAGGGAATTAATGTTTCCACAGTCCTTATGAATCTTGGGATTGAGAACACTGCACTTGGATTTACTGCAGGGTTTGTAGGGAAAGAAATTATCCGTAGATTACATGAGATGGGAGTGAAATCTGAGTTCATTCAGATTAGTGAAGGGGTTTCAAGGATCAATCTGAAACTGAAATCTATTGACGGAACCGAGATCAATGGTGCAGGACCGGTGATCAGCAAGGATAAAGTAGAGGAACTGATGAAGAAACTGGAAGAGCTTGGAGAAGGCGATGTACTTTTCCTGGCAGGCAGCATTCCATCTTCTATGCCAGATGACATGTATGAACAGATCATGGCAAGGCTGGATGGAAAAGGTGTGATGATCGTAGTTGATGCCACAAAGGATCTTCTGGTCAATGTCCTGAAATATCATCCGTTCCTTGTAAAACCAAATAATCATGAACTGGGCGAGATCTTCGGTATAGAATTAAAAACAAGAAAAGATGTAATTCCTTATGGAAAGAAACTTCAGGAAAAAGGTGCAAGAAATGTGCTGATCTCCATGGCCGGCGAAGGTGCAGTTCTGGTAGCAGAGGATGGACAGGTATTTGAAGAACCTGCACCAAAAGGCAGGCTGGTAAATGGTGTGGGTGCAGGAGATTCCATGGTAGCAGGATTCGTTGCAGGCTGGATGGAGAAGAAGGATTACGAACATGCATTCCACATGGGAATTGCAGCAGGAAGTGCAAGTGCATTTTCTGAAAATCTTGCAAGAAAAGAAGAAATAGAAGCGGTTTATCGTCAGATAACCGAAAAATAATAAAGGGGGAAGAAAAGATGAGAATAACAGACCTGCTTGACAGACGAAGCGTATCGTTAACAGCTGCTCCGAAAACAAAGTCAGAAACTCTGGATATGGCAGTTGATCTGATGGTAAAGAGTGAGAAGATCAGCAATCGTGAGGCTTATCGTAAACAGGTATATTTAAGAGAAGAAGAGAGCACAACAGGTATTGGCGAGGGAATTGCTATTCCTCATGGTAAATGTGATGCAGTTAAGAAGCCGGGACTTGCGGCAATGGTCATCAAAAATGGTGTAGAGTTTGAGGCACTGGATGATGAACCTGTAACCTTATTATTCCTGATCGCAGCGCCGAATACAGAGGATAACATTCACCTGGATGTACTCAGCAAGCTCTCTGTGATGCTGATGGATGAGGAGTTTACAGAATCTCTTCGCAATGCATCGTCTGTAGATGAGTTTATGGATATTATTGACAGGGCAGACAGTGAAAAGAAAGATATTGATGAGAGACTGGCAGATACCGGATCAACAGAAGGAACACAGGCTAAGATCCTTGCTGTTACTTCTTGTCCTACCGGTATCGCACATACGTACATGGCAGCAGAAGGAATTGAAAAAGCTGCAAAAGCAAAGAACTGTTTTATAAAGATCGAAACCCGCGGATCCGGCGGTGCAAAGAATGTGCTGACAGATCAGGAGATTGCTGATGCAGACTGTATTATTGTCGCAGCAGATGCCAAAGTTCCCATGGAACGTTTCGATGGTAAAAAAGTGATCGAATGTCAGGTATCCGACGGAATCAGTAAAGCAGATCAGCTCATTGACAGAGCAATCAATGGGGATGCACCGGTCTACCACGCAGCAGCCGGTTCCCAGACATCTTCTGCCGGTAACAAATCCGGTGGCAGTGTAGGACATAAGATCTATATGCAGCTGATGAATGGCGTATCTCATATGCTTCCGTTGGTTGTAGGCGGTGGTATCCTGATCGCCATTGCGTTCCTGATCGATGGATTAAGTGTAGATTTAAGTGCGCTTCCGGCAGATCAGAGAGCAAACTTCGGTACCATTACTCCGGTAGCGGCTCTGTTTAAAGGCATCGGTGGTACAGCATTCGGATTTATGCTTCCGATCCTTGCCGGATTTATTGCAATGGCAATCGGTGACAGACCGGCACTTGCACTTGGTCTGGTAGGCGGTATGATGGCAGCCAACGGTAAATCTGGTTTCCTTGGAGCTTTGCTTGCAGGCTTTGCAGCCGGATATATTATTCTTGGACTTCGTAAATTATGTGATAAACTTCCGGAAGCCCTGGAAAAGATCGCTCCTGTTTTAATCTATCCTGTAGTTGGAATCCTTGTTATGGGACTCCTGATGACATTTATTGTAGAGCCGGTTATGGGCGGTATCAACACAGGTCTGAATAATGCCTTGACAGGAATGGGAAGTTCTAGTAAAGTAATACTTGGCATTGTGCTTGGCGGAATGATGGCTATTGATATGGGTGGTCCGTTCAACAAAGCAGCATATGTATTCGGAACAGCTGCAATTGCAGCAGGTAACTATGATATTATGGCAGCAGTTATGATTGGCGGTATGACACCTCCCTGTGCAATTGCACTGGCAACACTGCTGTTTAAGGATAAGTTCACAAAAGAAGAGAGAGATGCAGGTCCTACCAACTTTATCATGGGTCTTGCATTTATCACAGAAGGTGCGATTCCATTCGCAGCATCTGACCCCCTTCGTGTACTTCCTTCCTGTATCGTAGGATCTGCGGTGGCAGGAGCGATTTCCATGGCATTCGACTGTACACTGATGGCACCACACGGTGGAATTTTCGTATTCCCTGTGGTTGGAAACGCAGTTATGTACCTGGTCGCACTGGTTGCGGGAACAGTAATCTCTGCAGTTCTTCTTGGTCTGTTAAAGAAGAAAGCAGCATAAGCAGCGAAATAAAAAAGCAATAACAAAAAATTAAAATAAAGAACATGGAGGATATCAAAATGAAAGAATTTAAGTATGTAGTTACAGACAACGAAGGAATCCACGCACGTCCTGCAGGAGAACTTGTAAAACTGGTAAAGGGATTTGAGTCAACAATCTCTATTGAAAAAGAAGGTAAAAAAGTAGACTGCAGAAAACTTCTTGCACTGATGGGACTTGGCGTTAAGAAAGGTCATGAAGTAACATTCACAATCGAAGGTGCTGATGAAGAAGCAGCATATGAAGCAGTGAGCAAATTCATGCAGGACAACCTGTAAATTTACGGAATAAAATAAGAAACTGACAGACAGGAGATGATGCATTCATCTCCTGTTTCTGTTATAATGAAATATCAGGGTCAAAAGGCAGAAAGTCGTTCGTGCTTGCACGATAAGACTTTTGAACTTGGGACCCGCCAAACATGAGGAAGTAGCGATTTACGAAGTAAATCTGCGGATTCCGAATGTTTGTAGAATTGCGGGAGCTACGAAGCAGCGGAGCAATTCGTAGATATCGGAGAAAATAATCAGAAGTAAACAATCAAAGCAAATATACAATGGAGGCAGGGGTACATGCTTACAGAACAGAGATTTGATATTATTCTGAAGCTTCTGGAAGAAAAAAAGAGTGTTACAGTAACAGAACTGAGAGAACTTCTGGATGCATCAGAGTCCACAGTGCGCAGAGACATTACTGCATTGGACAAAGCAGGAAAACTTACCAAGGTTTTCGGCGGTGCAGTAGCATTAAATCATAAAGTAACTGCCTATGAACCGACAGTAGCGCAGAAATCAGAATTAAATAAAGAAGAAAAGCAAAAGATCGCAAAATATGCAGCCAGCCTGATCACACCGGATGATTTTGTTTATCTGGACGCAGGAACCACCACTGGCCTGATGCTGGAATATCTGGCAGGTGTAAGAGCTGCCTTTGTCACCAATGCAGTATCCCACGCCCAGACTCTGGCAAAGATGGGAATCCGGGTTTATTTGATCGGAGGAGAACTGAAGAGTTCCACAGAAGCAGTCGTAGGCAGTCAGGCAATGCAGATGATCCAGATGTATCATTTTACAAAGGGATTTTTCGGAACAAATGGAATCACCAGAAGAGAAGGCTTCACCACACCGGATACCAGCGAAGCAATTGTAAAGAGTACTGCAATGAAGCAGTGCAAAGATGTATATATTCTGACAGATAAGTCAAAGTTTGGCGAAGTAAGTTCTGTGACATTCGGCGGGTTTACAGATGCTAAAATTCTTACAGAAGAAATTCCGGAGGAGTATCAGGATAGCAAAAATATTCTGAAAGTGAAATAAATAATTGACAGTATGCCGCCGGCAGACAGAGCAGGCAGGAATGATATTAAGATTGGAGAGATGTGGGATGAAGTTTGCGCATATTGGGGATTTGCATATTGGAAAAAGGGTGCATGATTTTTCCATGCTGGAGGATCAGAGGTATATTCTGGATCAGATGATGAAAATCTTTGCGGAACAGAAAGTGGATGGAGTTTTAATCGCAGGGGATGTTTATGATAAGACAGTGCCGTCGGCAGAGGCAGTGCAGTTGTTTGATGAGTTTATTACAGGACTGGCTAAAGCTGAGATTCCTGTGTACATGATCAGTGGAAATCATGATTCAGCAGAAAGGCTTTCCTTTGGGGCAAAGCTGTTTGAAAGCAGTGATATTTATATTTCGCAGGTTTATGATGGAGAGATGAAAAGGATTGTGTTAAAAGATCAGTATGGACCAATATCTGTATATCTTCTGCCTTTTTTGAAACCTGCGGCAGTACGCCATGCTTTGCAGAGGGATGACATTAATACTTATGAAGAGGGTGTTATGGCTGCTCTGCAGGAGTGTGAGATCGATACGACACAGAGAAATGTGCTGGTGGCACATCAGTTTGTGACCGGAGCAGACAGAAGTGACTCAGAAGAAACATGGGTTGGCGGTCTTGACAATGTCAGTGCGGAAGTATTTAAGGATTTTGACTATGTGGCACTGGGACACATCCACAGACCTCAGAAAATGGGGAGAGAGACCTTGCGTTACAGTGGGACGCCGCTTAAGTATTCTTTTTCGGAAGCAGATCATAAAAAGTCGGTAATGATTGTGGAGCTTCTGGAGAAGGGAAATGTGAGGGTCAGTACAGTACCTTTGATTCCCAGACGGGATATGCGTAAGCTGAGGGGAACCTATATGGATGTGACAGCGAAGGATCATTATACTGCTGAAAATAAGATGGATTATCTTCAGATTACTCTGACAGATGAGGAAGATGTGCCGGGGGCACTCCAGAAGCTGCGTACTGTTTATCCCAATCTGATGCGTCTGGAATATGACAATAAACGAACACGTGAGAACCGGGAGGTTCAGGCAGTGGAGGTTCAGGAACAAAAGTCAGAGCTGGAGCTGTTTGAGGAGTTTTATGAGCTGTTAAATAATGAACCTATGAAAGAAGAGCAGACAGAGTTTGTGGAAAAACTGATCCAGGATCTGAAGGAGGTGCGCGTATGAAACCATTGAAGTTGACATTATCTGCATTTGGTCCATATGCGGATGAGACTGTGATCGATTTTACACAGCTTGGAGGACAGGGCCTTTTTCTGGTGACCGGAGATACGGGAGCGGGAAAAACGACGATCTTTGATGGGATTACATTTGCGTTGTATGGGGAGACAAGCGGAGGAGTCCGGGAGGCATCCATGCTCAGAAGTAAGTATGCAAAACCGGAAACACCTACGTATGCGGAATATATTTTTGAATATAAAGATGCAGTGTATACAGTGAAGCGAAGCCCGGATTATGAGCGGCCAAAGACCAGAGGCACTGGAATGACTACCCAAAAGGGGGAGGCGTTGCTTACTTTTTCTGATGGAAGAGCTCCTGTGACAAAGCTAAAGGAAGTGAACCAGGCGGTTACTGAACTGATCGGACTGGATATGAAGCAGTTTACGCAGATCGCTATGATCGCACAGGGAGATTTCAGGAAATTGCTGCTGGCTGATACAGAGGAACGCAGCAACATTTTCAGAAAGCTTTTCCATACGGATATTTATAAGGTGATTCAGGAAAAATTAAAATTCGAGGCCGGTGGTCTGGACAAGGCGTATAAAGAGCTGTTGAGAAGTATCCGCCAGTATACGGAACAGGTCAGATATTCTACAGAAGATCAGCTGGGACAACAGTGGATATTGATGGAGAAGAATGGCTTTGAAGGAAATCTGGAAGAGAGTCTGGAAATTCTGGAGCAGTTTCTGAAGGCAGATAAGGATAACTTGAAAGCTGTAAATAAGCAGATCAAAGAGAATGATACAGAACTTGAAAAAGTAAATCAGCTTTTGGGAAAGGCTCATAAAGAAGCAGATGCAAAGGCAAGGAAGGAACAGCTTCTGCAAGAGAGAGAAGGATTGCTTCCACAGTTGGAACAGGCACAAAAAGATGCAGAAAATGGGGCAAAGGAACCAGAGGAGATCCAACGCCTGATACTTTCCATACAGAAAGAAAAAGAGAATCTGAAGCGTTATACAAATCTGGAAAATCTGCGCAGAGAAATAGAAAATGTTTCAAAACAGATTGAAAAATTGGCAATAGACAGTATTGCACTGCAGAATCGTCAGAAAGAAAAGAAAACTGTTCTTGAACAAAAACAAAAAGAATATCAGACAACAGACAGTGCGGAGAAAGAAAAAGCAGAAACAGATTTCCGGAAAGAGAAAATAGATACTCTTTATGCAGGAGTTTATAAGAACTGCGGAAATCTTGAGTTTCTTCAGACAAAAATCAGTGAACTGAAAATACAGTCCGGACAGGAAGAACAACTTGCGAAACAGATAAAAAAGGATTTGACTGATCTGGAAGAGAAAATTGTTTCCGGTGGGAATTTGGAAATCAAAGAGAACAGCCTGGTCGTATGTTTGCAGCAGATACAGAAAATAGAAGATCAGCAGAAACGGTATCAGGATCTGGAAAAGAAAGCAGAAAGCAAAAAGAAGGCTTATCTGACCGCTTCTCAGAAACGGGCAGAAATAAAAGAAATCCTGAACAAAATGGAACAGGCTTATCTGGATGGGCAGGCGGGGATATTGGCAGCAGGACTTCAGGATGGAATGCCGTGTCCGGTATGTGGTTCTGTTCATCATCCAAAGCTTACGCAGACTCCGAAGGAAGTTCCCACAGAAGAACAACTGAAAAAACAGAAAAAGTTAACAGAAGCTGCGGAAAAAGCGGCATCTGACGCAAGTGTGCAGGCAGGAGAGGCAGCAGGACTGCTGCAGCGTTGCAGGGAAGAATTGACAGAAGGGTTTAAAAGCTATGCAGCACAGTTTCTGCCACAAGAGGAAACACAAGAAATACTTCGAAATGAACTTTCTGATCATGAATTATGTTTATTTATAAAAAATCAGGAAAGCAGCGTACAGACAGGATTAGAAGAAATCCAAAAACAGAAAAAAGTTTATCAGGATCTGTTGAAGAAAAAGGAAGAGTTCACCACACAGTCGGAGCAGCATGCAAAAGAATTTCAGAAATTACAGATCAGTCTTGAAAAGAGGAAGAGCCAGCTGGAGAGCATTCAGGAACAGCTGAATAACCAATTGAAGGAACCTGTACTTTCATGGATCTATGAAGAAGATGCAAGACAGAGGATGAAAACTGATCCGGAACTGTTACAGGATCATAGCAGTGAAACAGTGTATCAAAAGGAAACTGGTAATGTATCACAGGTTTTGCTGCAGGGAAAGAAAGCGGCAGAATGGCTAAAACAGCAGCAGGATATTCTGGAACAGAAACAAAAGGATCTGACAGCACTTCTGGAACAGAGAAAACTTCTGGAGATGCAGATTGGTAAGACTCAGACAGAACTTACAACGATCACAGACCAGATCAATCAGAATCAGCAGCAGACAGCAGCAGAGAAATCCAGATATGAGCAGCTGCAGAAGCAGAGAGAGAATATGGAAAAAGAGCTGGGTGAGAGGACAAAGGAAGAAATCCTGTCTCAGATCCAGCTTAAGACTGAGGAACAAAAGAAGCTTGAAATACATTATAAAACAGTAACAGAAGCGAGAGAAGTATTAGAAAAGAGAATGACAGAACTGGATTCGGTAATTGCATCTCTGACAGAACAGTTAAAAGAATCCATAAGTATTTCAGCTGAGGAACTGAATGCTCAGAAAGAAAACTTTGCACAGCAAAAGAAATCACTTTCAGAAAATCGTGATGAAATCCATGCCCGCCTGGAAATCAACAGTGACATGTATGAAAAAATCCGCAGACAGCAGACAGAACTTCTGAAAACGGAAACCCGCTGGAAGTGGATGAAATCTCTCTCAGACACTGCCAATGGTACGATCACAGGTAAGGCAAGGATCATGCTGGAAACTTACATCCAAATGCAGTATTTTGATCGCATTCTTGCGCGTGCCAATATCCGTCTGATGACCATGAGCAGCGGTCAGTACGAGTTAGTTCGCAGAAAAGAAAACAAGAGCAGGGTAGGGAAAACCGGTCTGGAACTGGATGTAGTAGACCATTACAATGGAACTGTCCGAAGTGTCAAGACCTTATCAGGCGGAGAAACATTTCAGGCATCTCTGTCTCTGGCACTGGGACTTTCCGATGAGATTCAGTCAAGCTCCGGTGGGATCCAGCTTGATACCATGTTTGTGGATGAAGGTTTCGGATCTCTGGATGAAGATGCCCTTGATCAGGCAATCCGCGCATTGAAGGATCTCAGTCAGGGAAGCAGACTGGTGGGGATTGTTTCCCATGTAGCAGAGCTGAAAGAACGTATTGATAAGAAGATCATAGTAACAAAGAAACGGACAGAAGATGGAGTTGGAAGTACGATCTGTATAGAAGGATGAGATTTTATGGAATTGCTCTGCTGCAAAGCGGCTCCCACAATTCTCAATAAGAAATAGAGTAGAAAAACAGAGGGGATACAGTATGTATATTCCTCTGTTTTTTGCGATTTAAAAAATTACTAAAAAGTTATATAAAATTAACTTGACAGAATATCAGAGATAGTATATATTAAACTATAGAGTTAGATGCAAATAACTTAAGCTACTGACCAATCTGTTGAAGGTCTTTTTGCAGCAGTAAATTCAAGCCTTACAGCAAACAAAAGCAATAAAATGTTTCGTAAAGCTTTATTTTTTAATAAATGGTTAGTGCATTCTAACCGATATTTTGTTATTGAGAAAGGAATCATAACATGCTGGAGAAATCTGTGATCGAACATTGTTCACCTACATTAGCATCTATTAAAACCGGAAATCTTTTTACATATAAATATGAATCTGAGGAAGAATTATGGAAAAGCGTAGAAGGTTTTAATGAATGTGTAAGAGAAAAAGGCGTTTCCCTCACAGTACTTCGCAGGAGTGAGAAAAAGGCGCTGATTTATGTCTGCCGGTTCTCAAGCCTTGAAAGAGATCTGAAGAAACCTGGTGTTGCGAATTTCATAAAGAAGTATGGGTATGAGAGTACAGATCCTGCATATGCACTTGAGAGACTGAGAAGCCGCCTGGCCCAGAGAGAAGATTTTCCTCATGAAATCGGATTGTTTCTGGGATATCCACTGGGAGATGTGATCGGATTTATCAAGAATGCAGGGCAGAACTGTAAATGTGTAGGTTGTTGGAAGGTTTACTGCAATGAATGTGAGGCAATAAAGGCTTTTGCCAGATTTAAGAAATGTACCAACGTGTATGTACGTCTTTGGAATCAGGGAAGAAGTGTACGCCAGCTGACAGTAGCTGCGTAAGGAAGAAGCTATATACAGTAATATAGCAGGGACGGAGAGTCCATTTAAGAATCAGTATAATAGAAAAGCCGTATGACTTTTTATTATAATATAAATCATGGCTTTGCGGCAAAGAAAAAGCAGAGCGAATTTAAGGAGGATTTTAATCATGAGTAAAGTAGCAGTTGTATATTGGAGCAGCACAGGAAACACAGAGGCAATGGCAAATGCAGTTGCAGACGGAGTTAAGGGAAAAGGCGGCGAGGCTGTTCTTCATACTTGTGAGGATTTTGACGGATCTAAAGTAACTGAATATGATGCAATTGCTTTTGGATGCCCGGCAATGGGAGATGAAGTTCTGGAAGATACAGAGTTCGAGCCGATGTTTGATGGATGTAAAGATGCACTCAAAGGCAAAAATATCGCTCTTTTTGGTTCTTACGGATGGGGAGATGGCGAATGGATGCGCAACTGGGAAGATTCCTGCAAGGAAGCTGGTGCAAACCTTGTATGTGAAAGTGTGATCTGCCAGGAAGAACCAGATGATGAAGCTACAGAAGCATGCAAAGCACTGGGTGCTGCATTAGTATAATTGAAATAAATATGAGAAAATAATGATTTACGTAATAAATCAGCGGGTTCTAAATATTTAAAGTGCGAAAAAGAGACTGTTTACATATTAAGATGTAGCAGTCTCTTTTATAGTTTTGCTAAATTAAGTAAGTCTCCTGCATTAATTACGAAGGATAATGAGCAGCGGATGGGAAATTACTTATACCGGGAAAAGTGCAAGCCTCTTCTTATAAACTGCGAGACAGTTATTTGGCGTAGAGCTACATAACGAAATCGGGGAATAGTATCGTACAGATAATAATCAAGTCAAAAGTGTTTCGTGTTCATGGAGCGTACGATATTCTCTTGGCGTACATCCATAACATTCCATAAAATATTTGGAAAAATAACTTAAATGATTAAATCCGCACAAGATAGCAATCTCTGTTATGCTTTTCTGCGTAGTGCACAGGAGACGGCAGCTGATCTTTAATCGGTAGGTATTGAGAAAATCCACAGGAGACTGCTGCATATAATGTTTAAATATTTGGCAGCATTTACTCCTTCCTACATGACCGGCGGCTGCAATATCCGTAAGAGATATTTTCTCAGGATAATGCTGATAAATAAAGGATACCATATCTTTCTGAATGTTCAGTTCCTGTTTGGACTCTGATTTATTTTTTGCAGCTGACAGCAGATCAGTGCGGATAAGAAAGCTCCATAGTTCCAGCATACAGCTTATAACACCTAATTCATAACCTGAATCAGAATCTTCTTTCAACAGGAGAACTTCCTGTAAATATCTGCCGACTTTCACCCCTGCTTCATCATTTGAGTAAAAATGATGAAATTCCAGGCTGGTGTTTTCGAAAAAAGGAAGAAAATATTTTTCCTGTAATATCTGGTTATTCCCAAACAAAGAAGGGTGAAACAGAATACAGAGAAAATAGCAGTCCTGTTGTTCAAAAGCATATCCGTAATGCATCTGTCTTGCATTGACCATCAGGGAATCACCTTCATTTAAGATAAGTCTTTTTCCGTTCACATAATATCTCATTCTTCCAGTGATAATATAGATCCATTCAATATCATCATGCCAGTGGCAGGGAGCACACATGTTATAATAAGAAGCAAGATGTGCCGCCCGGATATACAAAGGAATTCCGGCATGATCATAAGGAACTACTTCTGAAGAATCTGGCATAAGTTCTGTTCTGATTAATCCCATAAATTCACCTCGCGTACGATTTTTATAAAAAATAAGGACTATTCTGATAGATTACTGTATCTGAGAATACTATAATTATAACATCTGCAGATGTAAAAAATCAATCAGAGGGATATGATGGAATCAGAAAAAAGAATTTTTTACAGAAAGCTATGGGGACTGGTATTTCCAATCGCAATCCAGAATCTTATGACTGCGCTGGTAAGTGCTTCTGATGCGTTTATGCTGGGATTTGTCAGCCAGACATCATTATCTGCTGTTTCACTGGCAACACAGATACAGTTTGTGCATAATCTGTTTATGCTTGCCCTTACGATTGGCGCGACAACTCTGGCTGCGCAGTACTGGGGAAAAGGCGATACAGATTCAGTAGAGGAGATTCTGGCAATCGTTCTTAAAATTTCTATGGCTGTATCAGTTGTATTTTTTATAGCTGCAATGTTTTTTTCGGGATTTCTTATGAGAATATTTACGAATGACATAAGATTGATTCAGGCAGGAATTCCGTATCTTCGAATTGTGAGTGTTTCTTATCTGTTTATGGGATTTTCGCAGATTTATCTCTGTATTATGAAAAACAGCGGAAGAACTGCAAAGAGTACCATCTATGGATCAGTAGCGGTTGTGATTAATATTGGATTTAATGTGATATTTATTTTCGGGCTGGCGGGATTTCCTGCTATGGGAATTGCGGGGGCTGCACTTGCAACTACAGTTTCCAGGGCGCTTGAATTGCTACTGACTATTTATGAAAATATGCACCGTTCATTAGTATGTGTCCGAC
Source organism: Blautia wexlerae DSM 19850 (assembly GCF_025148125.1). Taxonomy (NCBI): domain Bacteria; kingdom Bacillati; phylum Bacillota; class Clostridia; order Lachnospirales; family Lachnospiraceae; genus Blautia; species Blautia wexlerae. Next base: position 2,586,308 of record NZ_CP102267.1, on the reverse strand, counting down.
TAAAATATATCCGAAACAGCTCGAAGAAACTGAAAAAGGATTTCTGGCACTATACGACACCTGTTCTTGGAAATGAACTGGTCTGGGGATGTGGATTTACCATGTTTTCGGTTATTATGGGACATCTGGGCAGTGATGCGGTGGCCGCCAATTCCGTAGCAAATATTCTGAAAAATATTATCGCATGTGTATGTAATGGAATCGGAATCGGAGCTGGTATTATTGTCGGAAACGAGCTTGGAAAAGGCGAGATGGAACGGGCCACGGAATACGGAAACAGACTTTTTAAGCTTGCGGTATTTGCAGGCGCAGTTTCAGGGCTTATACTTTTGGCAGTGAGCCCGGTTTTAAGGATATTTACGGGCAGTCTCAGTGCACAGGCACATTCTTATTTAAAGAATATGATGTATATCTGTACCTATTATATGATAGGAAAGTCGGTGAATGCCACAGTGATTGCCGGTGTATTCTGCGCAGGCGGAGACACGAAATTTGGACTGAAATGTGATGCAGTAACGATGTGGGTGATTCTGATCCCGATAGGGATGATAACAGCATTTGTGCTGAAACTTCCGATCATGGTGGTTTATTTTATTATCAGCATGGACGAGATAATAAAACTTCCTGCTGTATATAGACATTACAAAAAATATAACTGGGTGAGAAACCTTACAGAACTCAATTAAATCAGAATATAAATGCTTGGAAATAGTGTAACTATTAAGGCTTCTGGCACATCATTTACAAAATAATGATGTGATAAGGTTGTGCAGGGTATTTAACAGTTAAAAATAAAAACGTAAAGGAGAAGATAACAAATGAATCAGAGAGAAAGAATGTTAAGCGGACTTCCGTACAAAGCGTGGTTAGATGGGCTTGAAGAGGACAGACAGGCATGCAAACAGAAGATTTATGATTTTAATCAGCTGCCACCATTCAGACAGAGTAAGGAAGCGCCTCAGATGATCAAGAATATTTTTGGAAAAACAGGCGAAAATGTCTGGGTGGAAGCACCATTCCACTGTGACTATGGCTGGAACATTGAAGTAGGTGAGAATTTCTATTCCAATTATAATCTGACAATCCTTGATGTGGGAAAAGTAACATGTGGAAAAAATGTTCAGATCGCGCCAAATGTCTCCATTTATACAGCGGGTCATCCGGTTCATCCGGACAGCCGTAATTCAGGATATGAATACGGAATTCCTGTAACAGTGGGAGATAATGTATGGATCGGCGGAAATACAGTGATTCTTCCGGGTGTTACCGTTGGAAGTAATGTAGTGATCGGTGCAGGAAGTGTAGTATCCAAAGATATCCCGGATAATACGATCGCAGCTGGAAATCCATGTAAAGTAATCCGCAAGATTACAGACGAAGACAGAATCTATTACTTTAAGAAACAGAAATTTGATGATGAGGCGTGGGAAGAAGTAAAGAATAAAAATAAATAGCAGAACTGACAGTTTGCCTATGCCAAAATCCCGAGACATACTTTGCGAAGCGTGTTGCTGTGAACGGAGTGAACAGTAATCAATTCCACAAAATACAGGTAAATAATAGACAGGAGATGATGCATTCATCTCCTGTTTATGTTACAATGAATATGATAAATATGGGAGTTGTTCAGTAATGGAGCAATTTGCAGATATCAGGGTGGATAGAGTGAATATACAGATGGAGGCAGAAGATGCTGACAGAACAGAAATTTGACATTATCTGAAAAAGGAGAGAGAAAATGAGTCTAAAAATTGAAAAGAAAAATGAAGGAACAAAAGATACGGTATTTTTGACCGGGAGATTAGATACAGCAACTGCACCTGAATTGGATACTTTTGCCGAGAAAGAGTTGATCAATACTCAGGAACTTGTATTGGATTTTGCAGGGCTTGAATATATTTCATCAGCCGGCCTGCGTGTTATTCTGAAAATGCAGAAATTTATGAATGTAAAAGGAACTATGAAATTGATTCATGTGAGTGATATCATACAGGATGTATTCGATATTACGGGATTTGCAGACATACTGTCAATCGAATGACTGTGGTTGTAAAGATACAGAACTGCACAGCGAAAAGGGGGATTCTATTTACCTGAACTGAATGAAGGAAGGAGAAGTGGATTTGAAAAGTATTACAGAAGAAGCAAAAATAGAGAATATAGCGGTAATTACAGATTTTGTAAATTCCATACTGGAAGCAAATGGATGTTCTGCAAAAGTACAGATGGAGATAGATATTGCGATAGATGAGATATTTGGCAATATTGCCTATTATGCTTATACGCCAAAAACTGGAGAGGCAACTGTACAGGTTGAAATAAAGAATTTTCCTGAAAGACTGGAACTGACGTTTATAGACAAAGGCATTCCTTATAATCCATTAGAAAATAAAGATCCGGATGTTACCCTGGATATAGAAAAAAGAAAAATCGGGGGGCTTGGAATTTTTCTGGTTAAGGAAATGATGGATGAGGTTTCATATGAATATGCAGACGGGAAAAATATATTGAAATTAAAAAAGAATTTATAGATTTCATACATTGTAAGTGTATATTGCTATTCATGAACTTTTGAATAACTGCGCGTCGCATTATAGTTACTGTGGAGTGGACTGCAGCGATTTATGTGCTCATATGTTGCAAAATGACAGAAAAGAGGAGTTTTTGCGCATGACAATTCGGAAAATGTATGATATGATGAACTTATAAATATCAATTTGTAACTGTAAAAATATTATATTGTAAAAAAACACACACAATTACCCGCAAAATAAGAAATTTAGACGCAAGATTGTTCGAGAAATCAACTTGTCGGCACACTAACAGGAAATATGGGTAGAAAATATCTGTAAGAAATATGTATAAAATAATATGTAATCAGGAAGGAGATATAAATTATGGGATTGATCAAAGCAGCAGCCGGTGCATTTGGCGGAACAATGGCAGATCAGTGGAAGGAGTTTTTTTACTGCGATGCAATAGATAAAGATGTTCTGGTTGTAAAGGGTGAGAAGAGAGTAGGCGGACGTTCTTCCAACAAAAAAGGCAGCGATAATATTATTTCAAGCGGTTCCGGAATTGCTGTTGCAGATGGTCAGTGTATGATCATCGTAGAACAGGGAAAGGTTGTGGAGGTTTGTGCAGAACCCGGACAGTTTACCTATGATGCATCCACAGAACCAAGTATTTTTGCCGGAAGTCTGGGAGAGGGGATCCACAGGACTTTTGATACAGTAAAGAAGCGTTTTACATTTGGCGGCGATACAGGCAAAGACCAGAGGGTTTATTATTTTAATACAAAAGAACTGGTAGATAATAAATTCGGAACAGCAAATCCAATCCCATTCCGGGTAGTTGACAGAAATATCGGTCTTGACATAGATGTATCTGTGCGCTGTAATGGAGTATATTCTTATAAGATTGTCGATCCGCTCCTGTTTTATACAAATGTGTGCGGAAATGTTGAACAGCAGTATGACAGAGAAGAAATTGAAGTTCAGTTAAAGACAGAATTTGTAAGTGCTCTTCAGCCTGCATTTGCAAAAATCTCAGAACTTCAGATCCGTCCAAGTGCCATTCCGGGACATGTTCTGGAATTATGCGATGCCATGAATGAAGCCCTTACGAAAAAATGGCAGCAGACCAGAGGTCTTGCGGTTGTTTCCATTGCCATGAATCCTGTGACTCTTCCGGAAGAGGATGCACAGCTTATCAAAGATGCACAGAAGAATGCCATTCTCAGAGATCCGACTATGGCAGCAGCGACACTTGCCGGTGCTCAGGCAGATGCAATGAAATCAGCAGCCTCCAACACTGCAGGTGCTATGACCGGATTTATGGGAATGGGCATGGCAGGCCAGGCAGGTGGAGCGAATATGCAGAATCTCTATCAGATGGGGGCACAGCAGCAGGCAGCACAGCAACAGGCAGCACAGAATATGCAGCCGGCATCCGGGGCAGGAACATGGAAATGTGAATGTGGTGCAGAGAATACAGGAAAATTCTGCTCTGAATGTGGTAAACCGAAACCGCAGCGGGAAGAGTGGATATGCAGCTGCGGCGCAGTAAATACCGGTAAATTCTGTTCTGAATGCGGAAGCCCAAGACCGACCGGAAAGTGGACATGCAGCTGTGGTGCGGTAAATACAGGAAAGTTCTGTGCAGAATGTGGAAAGCCAAGACAGTAAAATACAGCAGGGGGAGAAATGTCTATGTCTGATCTGAGAGAATATAAATGCCCTGCCTGTGGCGGTGCAATAGAATTTGACAGTAAGTCCCAGAAAATGAAGTGTCCATACTGTGATACAGAATTTGAACTGGAAACATTAAAAGAACTGGATGCGCAGATGGAGCGTGAAGCCGGACAGCAGGATGATCTGTCAGGATGGCAGACAGATGCCGGTGGAGAATGGCAGGAAGGTGAGACAGATGGAATGAATGTCTATACCTGTCAGTCCTGTGGTGGTGAGATTATCGCAGATGAGAATACAGGAGCATCAAATTGTCCGTATTGTGGAAATCCCGTAATTATGACAGAGAAGTTTAAAGGTGCATTAAGGCCGGATCTGGTGATTCCGTTCAAATTGGATAAGAAAGCGGCAAAAGAAGCATATTACAGGCATATTAAGGGAAGAACATTTTTGCCAAAAGCATTTCGCAGGGAAAATCATATTGATGAGATTAAGGGGCTATATGTTCCGTTCTGGCTTTTTGACGGGGATGTTGATGCTGATGTGCGTTATAAGGCGACAAAGGTAAGAATGTGGAGTGACCATGATTATGATTATACGGAGACCAGCTACTATTCTGTGGAGCGAAGCGGAGAGATGACATTCGTTTCTGTACCTGTAGATGGATCAGAAAAGATGGCAGATGATTTGATGGAATCCATTGAACCATTTAAAATTTCAGAGTCTGTGGATTTTCAGACCGCATATCTTTCCGGATATCTGGCAGATAAGTATGATGTCAGTGAAAAAGAGAGCATCAACAGGGCACATGACCGTATGAAAAAGAGCGCAGAGGAAGTACTGGCAGATACAGTGAAGGGTTATGCTTCTGTTGTTCCCGAAAATACAAACGTAAATATTTCAGGCGGAAAAGCACAGTATGCACTGTATCCGGTATGGATTCTGAATACAACATGGAAAGATAAGAAATATATATTTGCAATGAACGGACAAACCGGAAAAATGACAGGAGACCTTCCGATTGACAGGGGAATTTATTTGAAATGGCTTGCCGGACTGACCGCTGTATTTACGGTTGTTTTGTGCCTTGCCGGACTGCTGATTTTTTAGGGGAGGACGAAAGATATGCTGAAGAAAAAGATCATACCTGTATTTCTGGCTTCTGTCCTTACTGTATCAGGTACAACAGGATTTGTGACGGAAGCATTTTCAGAAAATGTTTATGCAGCAGAAGAAGTGCATACAGAAAGGCTGGCAGATTTTGCAGATCTGTTAGATGATGGGCAGGAAGAAGAACTGGAGGCGAAACTGGATCAGGTCAGCGAGGACTACGGCTGTGATGTTGTGGTTGTCACAGAGGAGACTCTGGATGGTGCAGTTCCGCAGGATTATGCAGATGATTTCTTTGATTATAATGACTATGGCATGGGAGAGGACAAGAGTGGTATATTGTTTTTGATAACCATGTCAGAACGTAAGTGGTGTATCTCCACACATGGAGAGGCTATTCAGATTTTTACTGATGCAGGACAGGAATATATGACGGACAATTTTGGGTCATATTTATCCGATGGTGAGTATTATGAGGGCTTTATGAAGTTTGCTGATCTGTGCGAAGAATTTATCATTCAGGCACAGAGCGGAGAACCGTACGATGTAGAAAATCTGCCGGAGGAAACCATCCCTTTTTATATGATATTTCTCATTTCGCTTGTGGTCGGATTTGTGATCGCGCTGATCGTAACCGGAGTAATGAGAAGCCGGATGAAGACTGTACATATGAAGCCGGATGCAGCAGATTATATGAAAGACGGAAGTCTTCATATTAACAGAAGCCGGGATATATTTCTGTATCATCAGGTCACACGTACGGCGAAGCCGAAGGAAGAGAGTTCCGGTGGCGGTGGAAGCAGTACCCATACAAGTTCTTCGGGTGAGACGCATGGGGGTTCCAGTGGATCATTTTAATTGACTGGCATGACATATAAAAATCCTGATCTTTTATATTATTTTATGGGATAACCATAAAATGACAGGAAAGATTGGGATTTTATTTTGCGTAAAATTACGGATACCGGTTGCAAGACATCAGAGAATATGATACAGTACAAGGTGGTTTGTTTTGTGTAGAGACAGTTGTCCGGCAAAAAGAAAATAAACTGCGAAGCGGATTGCAAATATCCGCCTGACGATAACAGATTTCTGCACAAAAGAATTATAAAATGAAATAAAAAACAGAAATAATGGAGAGGACATGAAAAAATACGTTGATAATTTTATGCAATACCGGTTTCTTCTGTCAGAACTGGTAAAAAAAGGGATTAAGCTGAAATACAGACGTTCTTATCTGGGAATGATATGGTCTATGCTGGAGCCGCTGCTTACCATGATTGTGCTTACAATTGTATTTGGTACTTTGTATGGAAATACAGACAGGACCTTTCCTGTATATATCCTGACCGGACGACTCCTGTACAGTTTCTTTTCACAGTCCACCAAGGCCGCTTTGAAATCTATACGTCAGAACTCGGCAATGATCAAAAAGGTATATGTACCCAAATATTTGTATCCGCTGTCCAGTGTGCTTTTTAACTATGTGATTTTTCTGATCTCACTGATCGTACTGGCAATGGTGAGTGTAATACTTGGTGTAAAGCCTACGTTCTATCTGCTTCAGGCACCAATCGCACTGATACTGATTCTTGTTATGTCATATGGATGCGGAATGATTCTGGCAACAATAGGTGTATTTTTCAGAGATATGGAATATCTCTGGTCTGTAGCACTTATGCTGGTTATGTATACATGTGCGATTTTCTATTATCCTGAAAAGCTTTTGAAGAGTGGATGGGCATGGATACTGAAATATAACCCATTGTATTGTGTGATTGATATTTTCAGATGTTCAGTATTTGGAAAAGCGATGAATATTCATTATTTTGCATATGCACTTATCTTTTCCGTTGTGGCAATGGTGATTGGATTATTCTGCTTCAAGAAGAAACAGGATGATTTTATTCTTTACATCTGAGAACTGAGACAGAAAGCTGCAGGGCAGCGGAACGAATTATTTTTGAAAAATAAGGAGAAAAAATGAGCAAACAACCAGCGATTATTGTTGATAATGTGAGTATGAAATTTAATCTCAGCAAAGAGAAAGTAGACAGTCTGAAAGATTATATTATCAAGTCAATTAAAAAAGAGATTAAATATAATGAATTCTGGGCTTTGCAGAATGTGAGCTTTACAGTGGAAAAAGGAGACAGGGTAGGAATCCTCGGACTAAATGGTGCAGGAAAGAGTACTCTTCTTAAGGTTATCGCAGGCGTTTTCAAACCAACAGAAGGTTCAGTTACAAAACATGGGAAGATGGTTCCGCTTCTGGAACTGGGTGCAGGATTTGATCAACAGTATACAGGAAAGGAAAATATTTATCTTTACGGAGCAATGCTTGGATATTCCAAAGAATTTATTGATGAGAAGTATGATGAGATCGTGAAATTTTCCGAATTGAAGGATTTTATTGATGTGCCGATCAAGAACTATTCATCAGGTATGAAATCCAGACTTGGATTTTCGATTGCTACAGTGGTTTCTCCCAAAATTCTGATATTGGACGAGGTATTATCTGTAGGTGATGCGAAATTCCGTAAGAAGAGTGAGAAGAAAGTACTCAGCATGTTTGATTCGGGTGTAACAGTGTTGTTTGTCTCTCATTCTCTGGCGCAGGTTCAGAGAATCTGTAATAAGGCGATGATCCTTGAAAAAGGAAAACTGATCGCTTACGGAGATATTGATACGATTTCTGAACAGTATGAGAAAATGACTAACTGACAGGGACAGACAGAGATATCTGTCTGACAGAGAAAAAATTTAAGAAGTCAGAAATATCCGGAGGAGTATATGACAAACGGATTAAAAAAAGAAGATTCAGCAGCTTTAAAAGGTCTTGCAGTGTTACTGCTGATCTTTCACCACTGCTACCGTCTTGCAGACAGAATCGAAAGATATCAGGTGGATCTGTGCGGGCTGACAACAGAACAGCTTGTTGCTATTGCGGAATGCTGTAAAATCTGCGTGGCAATATTTGCATTTGTATCCGGTTACGGGCTGATGTATGGATATTCGGCTAAAATGAAAAATAAAGAAAAGTATGCAGTATCAGAATGGATATCCGGACATCTTCTTTCCACTATGTCCGGATTCTGGTTTACTGCAGCTGTATCCTATCTTATTTACTTTGGACTTGGACTTAAGGATCCGAGCAAGTGGGGAGAAACCTTTTATGAAAGAGGATTCGCCGTATTTGCAGATATACTGGGAATCTCCAGACTTTTGGAGACTGAAAGTCTTAACGGGGCATGGTGGTATATGAGTGCTGCGTTTGTATTTATTATATTGCTTCCTCTGTTAGATGGGACGATTGAGAAATTTGGAGGCATATTCTGTATTGCAGTTATCTTTTTGCTTCCGAGAATTTTAGGTATTGGATTTCAGGGAGGCTCAAAGCCATATTCATTTCTTTTGATATTTGTGGCAGGAATGTTATGCTGTAAATATAATTTCTTTCAAAAATTGCATGAATACAGGCGGAAAAAATTAAAATTCATCTGTTTGTCTGCTTTACTGTGTGCCGGCCTTTTCCTGTACCATAAAATCGACCTGAAAATTTTCTGGGAATTCCGGTATGCACTTGTTCCATTCCTGCTGATTCTCTTTTGCGTTGAATATTTGTTCAGGATTACGCCTGTATCCTTGTTCCTTCAGTATCTGGGCAAGCATTCCATGAACATTTGGCTGGTACATACATTTGTGAGAGATTCTCTGGGAAAATATGTATTTGCATTAAAAAAATTCTGGCTGATTCCTGTTGCAGTTCTTGTGATTTCGCTGGGAATCAGTTACTGCCTGGATTTTCTTAAGAAGATTACAGGATATCAGAAACTGATACGGCTGTTAAAGAAAAAGGTGACGGAACATTATGCGGTACGGGAATGATTTTTCGAGAGAATCGCAATAGGATTCAGAGTGGACAATAGTGACGGATGGGAGAGCGTATCATGAAAATACTGCAGATTGGAATGGGAAATGTTGCCGGAGGTCTGGAAGCATTTGTGATGAATTACTATAGAGTTCTGGTGCATATGGATATACAGTTTGATTTTGTGTGTATGTATGATAAAATTGCATATGAAGAGGAAATCAGGAAACTGGGTGGAAGGATCTACTATATTCCAAATGTAAAAAAGAACTATCAGGGCTATATAAAAGAACTGAAAAAAATATTAAAAGAAACAAAATATGATGCAGTACATGTAAATATGCTTTCAGCTGCAAATATTGTTCCGTTACGTGTGGCTCATACAATGAAAGTGCCAAAGATAATTGCGCACAGCCACAGCTCTTCCTGTCCCGGACTGATCAGAAAAATCATGGACAACTGGAACAGACCAAAGATTGCAAAATATGCTACTGACAGGATTGCATGCGGAGAAATGGCGGGCAGGTGGCTGTTTGGAGATAAAGCTTTCCAAAGCGGTCAGGTTACGTTGATCAATAATGCCATTCAGGCAGAGAAGTTCAGTTTTTCAGAAAAAGACAGAGATTCACTCAGAAAGGAACTGGGATGGGAAAATAAAACAGTGATCGGTCATGTAGGAAGATTTGATATTCCGAAGAATCATGACAGAATGCTTGATATTTTCCAACAGATTGTTTCCGAAAAAAAAGATGTGATGCTGTGTCTGGTAGGTCCAAAGGAAGGTCTGTACAAAGAGATAAAAGAGAAAACAGTGCAGAAAGGACTGGAAGATAAGGTATATTTTGCCGGTAAACAGGAGAATATCCGCAGGTATTTATCTGCTATGGATGTTTTTCTGTTTCCGTCTGTTTTTGAGGGTGTGCCATTTGCGCTTATTGAAGCCCAGGCAAATGGACTTGCCTGCGTAATGTCAGAGGCGGTGTCTGAGGAGGCAGTTGTTTTTCCTGAGAGAGTCAGACGGCTGTCACTTGACAGAGATAATATACAGTGGGCGGCAGCAGTGATGGCAATGAGTTCTATGAACAGAGAAGCGGCTGATCTGATAAAGATGCGGCTGTCAGATGCGCATTTTAACATTGAGACAGAGGCAAAACGTTTGAAAGATTTATATTATCATACGAGGTAAATTACAGATGGACAAGATTGATTTTGTATTGCCATGGGTGGATGGATCAGACTCAGCCTGGATAAAGCAGAGAAATGAGTATCTGGGAATTAAAAATGACCAGACACAGGACAGCAGATTTCGGGACTGGGAAAATCTGCAGTACTGGTTCAGAGGTGTTGAAAAATTTGCTCCATGGGTGAATCATATATATTTTGTGACATGGGGGCATATCCCTTCCTGGCTGAATACAGATCATCCGAAACTGACAGTTGTAAAACACGAGGATTATATTCCGAAGCAGTATCTGCCCACATTCAGCAGTCATCCCATTGAACTGAATATGCATCGGATCCGAGGTTTATCCGAACAGTTTGTATATTTTAATGATGATACCTTCATCATAAATAAAATGGAACCGGAAGACTTTTTCAGAAATGGTCTTCCAAGAGACTATTGTATAGAAACAGCGTTGGTACAGGATGATATCAATAATCCGTTTGCCTGCATTCTTATGAACAATGCGGCACTTGTAAATATGCATTATTCAAAGAGAGAAGTGATTGGCAGAAACTGGAAAAAATGGTTTCATCCTGCATATGGAAAAATGGTATTCAGAAATATGCTGATGCTTCCGTACAGGGAGTTTTCCAGTTTTAAATATTCTCATATCTCAAGCTCTTTTTTGAAGAGTACCTTTGAAGAAGTGTGGAGGGAAGAAGGCGAAGTGCTGGACAGAGTATGCAGGACACGATTCCGTTCTCCGGGGGATGTAAATCAGTATGTGATGAAATACTGGCAGTATATGGAGGGAAAATATGAACCTCAATCACCAAAAATCGGGAAATTTTTTACCATAGGTCTTCACGACCGGCAGATACATGATGTACTCAGAAATCAGAAGTGTAAAATATTGTGTATAAATGATACGGAAAATATAGGAGATTTCAGACAACAGAAAAGAAATATCAAAGATTCTTTTGAGAGTATCCTTCCCGAAAAGTCTGCATTTGAATTATCTTACAAAGATTCCGGAGGCATGTATGACAAAAAGTGCGATTAAAAAATATACGGAAAGGCTGGGCTTTTTCGGAATGATCCTGCACTATATCGGTCGTTTTATGACAAAAACAGAGCAGCAGGTCATTGGAAAGCTGACTGTGCGTTTTGGAAAAGTAAAGAAAAACCGGCTTGTGTTTAAAAATCGGGAAATGATGGACTGCACAGATAATCCGGAAGCTTTTTATGAATATCTTATAAGTTCCGGGTATAATAAAAAATATGAGATCATCTGGCTGGTCTCTGAAAAAAGAAAATTCAGAAATCAGAATACCGGAAATGTAAAATTTGTAACTGCTGAAAATAAATATGGATGGAGCAGTCCGCTGGCATATTATTATGGTGCTACAGCCGGATTTTTCTTTTATTCTCATAACAGTGCAGGACTGAACAGGTATCGGTGTAAAGGACAGACAGTTGTAAATCTGTGGCATGGGTGCGGTTATAAAGATGCAGAGCAGGGAAAGAAAAAACAGAATATAAAGCCTGATTTTGACTATGCACTTGTTCCCGGACCGGTATTTGTGAAAACGAAATCCGGACTATGGAACTGCGAACCGGACAGGCTGTTAATGATGGGATATCCCAGATATGACTGGATGCTGCATCCGTCAATGAGTAAGGATGAAATTCTGGACAGTCTGTTCGGATGGAAAGGGAAAAAAGCTGTTCTGTGGATGCCGACTTTCAGAAAAAGTGATCTGGGAGGGTGTGCGGAAAATGAAATTGAGCTTCCCTGTCAGCTTCCGGCAATACAGGATATGAACGAGCTGAAAGAACTGGACAGTTATCTAAGGGAGCAGGAGATTATTCTGATCATAAAGAAGCATCCGCTTCAGACGGAATGGGATGAGAATGAACAGGAGTTTACCAATATACGTTATGTTGCGGAAGCCCTGTTGGAGAAAAAACAGATAAAACTTTATGAACTGATAGGGATCAGCGACGGTCTGCTCTCTGATTACTCGTCAGTGGCAGTAGATTATCTGCTGTTGGACAGACCGCTTGGATATGTGCTTGCGGATTACAATATATATAAAGAAAAAAGGGGATTTGTATTTGAAGATCCGCTGGAATATATGCCGGGTGAGAAAATCTATAATGCCTGTGATATCAGAAAATTTATGAAACATCTGACTGATGGAACAGACAGTTACCGGCAGGAGAGAGCAAAGAATCTGAAACAGATGCACAATAAAACAGAAAACTATTGCAAAAGGCTTGCAGATTATTTACAATTGTAGCTGTTATATGAATGCGAAGAGAACAGTTATCTATTAATGCAATAAAACAGGGAGAATGTAATGGAGAAAAAAATAGGATATACACAGGGAACCTTTGATATGTTTCATATAGGACATCTGAACCTGATCAGAAATGCAAAAAAACATTGCGATTATCTGATTGTCGGTGTGAATGCGGATGATCTGGTAGAGTCATATAAAAACAAAAGACCGATCGTTCCGCTGGAAGAAAGGGCAGAGATTGTACGGGCCATCAGATATGTTGATGAGGTGATCGTGACGACAACCCTGGACAAAAAGCAGGTATGGGAAAAAGTCCACTTTAATGAAATCTATATTGGAGATGACTGGAAGGGCAATGCACGTTGGGAGAAGACTGGAAAAGAAATGGAAGAACTGGGCGCTAAGCTGGTATTTCTGCCATATACCAAAGATACATCCTCAACGATGCTTCGTGAGAAATTAAAAGAATTCTAGGGAGCCAGATATGAAAAAAAGAATAAAAAAGAAAATAAAAAAACTGAAAAAATCCATTAACAAGATTAACAAGGTCAGAGTTCAAAAGGGAAGAAAAGCCATGTTGCAGGAGACATGGGCAACTGTGACCTATGGATTATATGATAATCGCAAGATCAGACGCCTTAAGAAATTCCCCCCTGCACTTGTAGAGAATAGAATGCTCTTTGAAACAAATGATGATTTTACGGATAATGGTCGTGCTTTGTTTGACTATCTTATTGAGAAAGGATACAACCAAAAGTATGAGATTGTATGGCTGGTCCATGAACCGTCTAAATATAAAGAATATCAGTTTGAAAATGTGAAATTTGTGCAGAACTTTAAGAAAGGTTCCACGATCCGAAGAGCAGAAGCATATAAATATGCACTGACATCAAAATATATTTTTTACACCCAGGCTTTTAACTGGATTGGTATGTCGAGAAGAAATCAGCTCTTTATCGATCTCTGGCATGGCTGTGGTTACAAGGCAAATAAGAACGGGCGTAAGGTTTTCTTTGATTATTGTCTGGTACCGGGGAACATTTTCATTAAGACCAAAATGGAATTTTTTGGATGTACTTCCAAAAAACTGCTCTCGTTTGGATATCCCCGTTATGATATGATGCTTAAGGGCAGTGAACGTGCAGATGAATATAAAAAGAAACTTCTGAAGGAAACAGACAGCGAGAAACTGATCCTGTGGATGCCAACCTACAGACATGCTTCCAGTGAGCGTCTGAACGAGGAAACCTTAAATAATGAATTCAATATTCCTATCATTGATGATGCAGATAAGCTTCTGGAACTGAATAAGTTCTGTAAGGAGAATCATATTCTTATTGTTATCAAGAAGCATTACCTTCAGGTACCTTATGATTTTGGTGAGAATGTCCTTACCAATATTGTTTATCTGGAGAACGGAGATCTTGCGGATAACGGACTGCAGCTTTATGAGTTTATCAACTGTTCGGATGCGCTGGTTTCTGACTATTCTTCTGTTGCGATTGATTATCTGCTGTTAGACAGACCGCTTGGATTCACACTGGATGATTATGAGGCTTATACGGAATCCAGAGGATGGGTGTTTGATGATCCGCTGGAATATATGCCTGGCGAACATATGTATAATATGCAGGATTTTGAGAATTTCATCCTGGATATTAAAAACGGAAAAGATAATTATAAAGAACAGCGTGCCAGTGTAAGAGCAAAAACACATAATGTGTGTGACAATTACTGCCAGCGTGTGTTGGATTATTTTAACATTACAATGTAATGATATTATAGCAATTCCATAAATCACTGCAAACAATCCAGTCCATCATAGCGTGAAGTCCTGCGTCAGATATCTTTGCCGTGCGTCAGCACGCCTGCAGATATCTTCCTTGTCCTTCACACTCTGCTGAACTGTCTTGATTGCATTATTTTATGGAATTGCTATAGGATACAGATATCAGAAAGTCATAACAGGAGAAAAAGATAAATGAAAATATGTATTTGGTGCACCAAGATATTTGATCTTGGCGGAACTAAGCGAGTTGTCACACTTCTTGCGAATGAACTTGTAAAAGAGCATGATGTGACGATCATGGTATATCAGGACAGATTTAAAGAAGACCGGAATATGTATCATATGAGTGAGGATATCAAGGTTGACTTTATTGATAATAATGAGTTTGTCAATCGACATCATACACCGGCTTTCTGCTGGCGTTATCTTGTTCAGAAACTGAATGCCAAATATGGGATTTTTAATAAAGAAAAATATAATGATATTCTGGCAGATGCGATTTTCCCGAAAAAGACCAGAGAAAAATGGGTAAAATATTTAAATGAGCAGAATTATGATATTATTATCACAACTGCAAGTTTAAGCCTTCGTCTGGGTATGCTGGCGCCGGAGCTGAATGCAAAGACAATCGGATGGCAGCATAACTGTTATGCCGGATATCTTGATGTTCCTAATGTCGTATTCTGGAAACAGGAATGTCTGCTCCAGGAATATCTGCCGAAGCTGGACAGATACATTGTTCTCAGTGACTATGATAAGCGCGATTACAAAAAATTTCTGGATATTGATACAGAAGTTAAAATTAATCCCCGAAGCTTCGTGAGTGAGAGAAAATGCGACCCAAAATCCAAGCGTTTCCTTATGGCTACACGATTTGTATATGCCAAGGGTCTTGATCTGATGATGGAATCTTTTGAAGAGTTCTGTAAGCAGGATGATGAATGGCAGCTGGATATTATCGGAGCCGGTGATCTCTGGAATCAGATTGTGGCGGATGCAAAGAGACGTGGTATTGAGGACAGAGTTAATTTTGTCGGTTATACAAATGAGCCGGAGAAGTATTATCTGAATTCTTCTGTTTTCCTTCTTCCGTCCAGGTGGGAAGGATGGCCGATGGTTATCATGGAAGCCTTTGAATTTGGTCTTCCTGTCATCGCATTCCATACAGGAGCGATGGATCTGATCATCGATGATGGAAAAACAGGATACCTGCCGGAAGCTTTTGATACAAAGAAATTTACAGATGCGATGCTGAAGCTGGCACATGATGAAGAACTCCGCAGAGAGATGTCCAGAAATGCAATCTGGAAATCTGAGGACTTTGCCATTGAGAAGGCAGTTAAAGAGTGGAATCGTCTTTTTAATCGTGTAATGGGAATCAAGACCTTTTATATGAAAAATGAAGAACAGATTCTGGAGTGCAGGGAGAAATATCCGCTTAGAACCAGCTATGCCGAGTTTGTAAAGGAATACCAGATAAGAGATAATACAATTCTTTATGAAGCTTTTGGCGGACGTGGTATGATCTGTAATCCTTATGCTCTGTTTTTGTATCTTCTTGAAAAAGAAGAGTATCAGGATTATACCCATATCTGGGTGCTTGAGGACTTCGAGGATAACAGAAAACAGATTGAAAAATACGAACAATACCCGAACGTGCGATTTGTAAAATATAAATCAAAGGAATACTGTAAGGAACTTGCGACAGTGAAATATCTGGTAAATAACGTAAGCTTTCCAAGCTATTTCCTTAAAAGAGAAGGTCAGGTACTGATCGATACCTGGCATGGAACTCCTCTGAAGAATATGGGATTTGATATTCCGGGAGCAAATATTTCTCAGGGAAATACAGCAAGAAATCTGCTCAGTGCAGATTATATAGTTTCCTCCGGACCTTATATGACAAAGACAGCATACAAAGATTCGTATAAAATGCAGAATCTGTATGAAGGCACAGTGCTGGAAGAGGGCTTCCCGCGTAATGATAAGCTTTTTGACAGTGACAGAGCAGAAGTGATACAGGAACTTAAGGATTGCGGAGTGGACGTAAAGGAAGATAAAAAGATTATTCTTTATGCACCGACATGGAGAGGCGAACAATACAGCCGTCCGGATACAGATTTGCAGGATGTCTATAAGCTGATCAATGTAATGGAGAACAGTATAGATACAAATGAATATCAGATATTTGTCAAGCTTCATCAGATCGTATATCACTATATGAAAGAGAATGCCATGGAACCTGGTGATGCGCAGACAAAATTTATTCCTGCAACAATGGATACAAATGAGATTTTGTCAGTGACAGATGTACTGATTTCTGATTATTCCAGTATTTTTTATGATTTCATGCTGACAGGAAAACCGATTCTGTTTTATGTGCCGGATGCGGAGAATTTTGAAGATTACAGAGGTCTGTACTTCGGATTTGACAAACTTCCGGGACCGGCAGTGTCTACCCCTGAGAAGCTTGGTGAACTTCTGAAGGATCTTCCGGGAGTGGCTGCTTCCTGTAAAGAGAAGTATGAAAAAGCAAGAGAACAGATATGTCCGAGAGATGATGGAAAAGCATGCAAACGTATAGCAGAAGTCCTGCTTGATGGAAAAGAACCGGTAAATCCGATATATCTGAATCAGACAGATAAAGTAAAACTTCTGGTATATGCAGGAGATTTCAGTGATACACAGGAGACAAAGGCATTCTATGAATTTCTGAACAAAGTGGATTATGAGCATTTTGATGTGACGTTGATCGGGAATGGTGCAAAAGAAGAGGAGTCTTCTGAGAAACTGGATAGTCTGCCAAAAGAAATCAGGGTTTTATACTGGAAGCGTTCCTACCCGGCTACGGACGAAGAATATGTATGTCATAAAAAGTTTATGAAATCTAAGAAAACAGAAGTGCCGGAGATGCTTCTGGATTTTTACAGGCGTGAGCTTCGCAGGATGATTGGAATGTCAAAGTTCGACTATGCTCTGGTATTTACTGATATGAAGAAGTTCTTTCCTGCAATGTCAGGGGCTCTGGATGTGAAGCAGATATTTAATATAGAAAACTGGCAGAATTTGTTGAAGTGTTAAAGTTTCATTAAAGCTTCACAGACGGATCAGAACCTCATTGGAAAGAGGCGGAAAACGGTATATTTTAAAAGATATGTAAGGCAGTCTGGCAGGTATTGGGCCAGGCTGCTTTTCTGAATACGGATCTTGAATTATCATTTTATGGACGCAGATAATTACGCATGGATTTCAGTGCATTTTTTTCGAGACGACTGACCTGTGCCTGGGAGATGCCGATTTCCTGAGCTACTTCCATCTGCGTCTTTCCTTCGTAGAAGCGCAGTTCTATAATATGCTTTTCGCGGCTATTTAGTCTCTGCATAGCTTCGCGGAGAGCAAGATTTTCAATCCAGCGTTCTTCTTTGTTTTTTTTGTCACTGATCTGATCCATGACATAAAGAGTATCACCGCCTTCTGTATAGACCGGTTCAAAGAGACTCACAGGATTTTGGATAGCATCAAGGGCATATACGATCATTTCTTTTTCGATACCAATTTCCTGTGCAATTTCGGTAACTGTAGGTTCTTTCAGGTGCTGCTTCATATAATTTTCGCGGGTATAGATTGCTTTGTATGCAATATCACGAAGAGAACGGCTGACACGGATACTGTTGTTATCCCTGAGATATCGCCTGATTTCGCCTATGATCATTGGAACTGCATAAGTGGAAAATTTTACCTGTAAAGTGGTATCAAAGTTGTCAATGGCCTTGATCAGACCAATACATCCGATCTGAAAAAGGTCATCGGCATTTTCGCTGCTGTTCTGAAATCGTCGTATTACGCTGAGAACAAGACGTAGATTTCCTTTAATGTACAATTCACGTGCCTGTTCATCGCCGTTTTTGATCCGTCTGAACAGTTCCGCTTTTTCTTCTGCTGTAAGAACAGGAAGTTTCGACGTATTGACTCCGCAGATTTCAACTTTGTTCAGTGCCATCTTATTGAATCCTCCTTATTATCTCTGGATGTAAACCGACTATTCGCAGATATGAGCCAGGATCCTCCGAAATCATTTCAGGAAATAAAAAAAGGACAGTGGCTGCCGAATAGTTGTCATATACTTCAGTAAGAATGATTCTCATATAGCAGTGGATTTATACTTTGACCGGGAAAATATAAAAAATATAGGTCCTTGACAATTCTCTGCGGTGAAATATCAGCCTTTATGGAAACATTTTTCTTCGTCTATTTTCACAAGGATGATATCGTCCCCGATCTGGCTGATACATTCCCAAGGAATGATATATTCATTATCACGTCCGAACAGGCAGCAGAATCTTCCGGGGCCTGGAAGTATAAGGGCAGTGAGTTGACTGCTTTTGCAGTCAAATTCCGCATCAATGGGACATCCGAGACTGCGGCAGGTACAGATATTAATTACTTCTTTTTGCTTTAATTCACAGATTTTCATAAATCAGATACAGTCCTTCCGGTTAAAATCAGACTGTCGTGCCAATGCTTTCAGAATCTGATATGCGTTTGATAACAATTTATGTATTTTTGCAAAAATTTATGCAAGTCCTTTTATTGACACCTTAAATAGAAATACAGTATAATAAAACTATATATAACTGTTTGTATTTGTGTTACTGAGAATGAAGTGAACAGTAACGTATTTGTAGCCGTTTAACCGAATCAAGTATATAGTACATAAGCAGAAAACAGTAATACGAATTAAAGGGGGACGTCATATGAAGTGTCCATTTTGTAATCAGGATAATACGAGAGTAGTTGATTCCAGACCGGTAGAAGATACCAATTCTATCCGTCGCCGTCGTTTGTGTGATGCCTGCGGAAGGAGATTTACCACATATGAAAAGGTGGAAAGTATTCCGCTTACTGTGATCAAAAAAGATCAGAACAGAGAACAGTATAATCGCAGTAAAATTCAGTCGGGAATTCTGAGAGCCTGCTATAAAAGACCAATATCCATAGATAAGATTGAAGAGATGATGGATGCCATAGAGGGAGAAATCTTTAATACCGAAGAGAAAGAGATTTCCAGCACCAGAATTGGTGAGATCGTTATGGAACATTTGAAAGATCTGGATGCAGTTGCTTATGTACGTTTTGCGTCTGTATACAGAGAATTTAAAGATGTCAGTACTTTTATGGACGAGCTGAAGAAGTTTATGAATTAAATAAGAGTTTTGTGTGAACAGTAATGTATGAATGCTCTGTGTGAAAGGATTTACGGGCAAATATAAAGAGCCGACGAGAATAATATCCCGCCGGCTCTTTATGTGTATTTTTATGGGGGTAATTAACTAAAATAAATTAAACAATACCCTGAGCGATCATAGCATCTACAACTTTCTCGAAGCCTGCGATATTAGCGCCTGCAACATAGTTGCCTTCCATATCATAACGCTTGGAAGCATCATCAACTTTATGGAAGATATCAACCATGATCTGATGAAGTTTTGTATCAACCTCTTCTGCTGTCCAGGAAAGTCTTGCAGAGTTCTGGCACATTTCAAGTGCGGAAGTAGCAACACCACCGGCATTAGCTGCTTTACCAGGCATAAATATTACACCGTTTGCCATAAGGTAATCAGTTGCCTCGCGGGTAGTAGGCATATTTGCACCTTCTGCAACATATTTGCATCCGTTTGCAATAAGGATCTTAACAGCATCAAGGTCAAGTTCATTCTGAGTTGCGCATGGAAGATAGATATCACATTTGATGTTCCAGATACCTTTTCCTTCTGTATAAGTAGCGCCTTCTACGCGATCTGCGTATTCTTTGATACGTCCACGTTTTACTTCTTTGATATCTTTAACTATGTCAAGTTTGATTCCTTCCGGATCATAGATATATCCGTTGGAGTCGCACATAGCAACAACTTTACCGCCAAGTTCGGCAGCTTTCTCTACTGCGTAGATGGCAACATTACCGGAACCTGTTACGATGAGAGTTTTACCGGAGATTGTGTCGTTTTTAGCTTTAACCATTTCGTTCAGCATATATACAAGACCATATCCTGTAGCCTGTGTACGGATCAAAGATCCACCGTAGGAAAGACCTTTACCTGTGAGAACACCCTCGTATAATCCGCGGTTTCTCTTGTACTGTCCGTACAGATAACCAATCTCACGTCCGCCTACACCGATATCACCTGCAGGAACGTCCATGTCAGCACCGATATATTTGGAAAGTTCTGTCATAAAGCTCTGGCAGAATGCCATAACTTCTCTGTCAGATTTTCCTTTAGGATCAAAGTTTGAACCACCTTTACCGCCACCGATCGGAAGACCTGTAAGGGAGTTCTTGAAAATCTGTTCGAAACCTAAAAATTTAAGGATTCCCTGGTTTACTGACGGATGGAATCTTAAACCACCTTTGTATGGTCCGATCGCACTGTTGAACTGTACACGATAACCTTTGTTTACCTGTACAACACCTTTATCGTCTACCCACGGAACTCGGAAAGAGATGATTCTTTCAGGCTCAACAAGACGTTCCAGAATGGAAAGCTTGCGGTATTTCTCTTCATTTTTGTCGATTACGACTTTAAGGGAGTCTAAAACTTCCTTTACTGCCTGATGGAATTCAGGCTCATTTGGATTCTGTGCTACGACTCTTTCGTATACTTCTTCAGTATAAGACATTATGATTTCCTCCTCGTCCATCGTATAATTATTTTTTAAATCGACGTTATTATACACTAAAGTGTTACAAATGGAAAGAGCCAAATGAAAATTTTTTTATGAAAATTTTTTGAACAAAATTTGTACTTGCGAAATGGCGCCAAGTATGAGAAAATGTTAAAAATCATCCATACAATTTATAGCAATTTCTAAAAAATACAGTATATTTATAAAAACTGCGTAAATTCGCACTGTACGTTTCGGTTCTTATATTGCCATGTATCCGTAAGAAACTGCAAATGGAAGTTAAAAAACGCTCGCAGGACAGTAGTGCGTGAACAGTAAGCGGTAATCTGATTTTTTCTATTCAGAAACAGAATATATAAGATGTAGACCGAAAGAGAAAAAAATGCTATAATATTTACAGAGATGTGCATCTACAAATTGTTGCGATGACAGAAACGAGGAGGGAATCATTATCGAGAGAATTGTGAAGAAAGGAGATTTATTACATGGCGGGATTTAAAACCAAAGTAACACCTGAAATTGAAAATCTGACGGAGGTTTGCAAGGAACATACAAGTCTGGATCTTTCTCTGTATGCAAAATATGATGTGAAGAGAGGTCTTCGTGATATTAATGGAAAAGGGGTTCTTGCAGGCCTGACTCAGGTTTCTAATGTGAAAGCCACAAAGATTGTTGATGGCAAAGAAGTTCCATGTGCTGGAAGTCTTTCCTACAGAGGATATGATATCAAAGATCTTACCAGGGGATTTATCGAAGATGACAGATATGGATTTGAAGAAGTTACCTATCTTTTATTATTTGGCAGTCTTCCGGATAAGAAACAGCTTGCAGATTTTACACAGCTTCTGGCAAATCAGCGGTCACTTCCTACAAATTTTGTGCGTGATGTTATAATGAAGGCTCCGAGCAAGGATATCATGAACGGGCTTTCCAGAAGTGTGCTTACTTTATATTCTTATGATACCAACCCTGACGATACATCATTGCCGAATGTGCTCAGACAGTGTCTGAATCTGATCAGTGTATTTCCGCTTTTATCTGTTTATGGATATCAGGCTTATAACCATTATATTAAAGATAAAAGTCTCTATATCCATAATCCGAAGAAAGAACTTACCACAGCAGAGAACATTCTGAGAATGCTTCGCCCGGATAAGAAGTATTCACATCTGGAGGCAAAGATCCTGGATATTGCGCTTATCCTTCATATGGAACATGGCGGAGGTAATAACTCTACATTCACAACTCATGTGGTTTCTTCATCAGGAACTGATACATATTCTGCGATTGCCGCAGCACTTGGCTCATTAAAGGGACCAAAGCATGGCGGTGCCAACATTAAAGTTGTCAGGATGTTTGATGATATGAAGAAGGAAGTTAAGGACTGGAAGGATGAAGACGAGGTCCGGACATATCTGAAGAGACTTCTTCATAAAGAGGCATTTGACCGGAAAGGACTGATCTATGGAATGGGACATGCGATTTATTCAGTGTCTGATCCGCGAGCTGAAGTTTTCAAGGCATATGTGGAAACTCTGGCAAGGGAAAAAGGCAGAATGAAAGATTATGCCCTGTATTCTATGGTGGAACGTCTGGCACCTGAAGTAATTGCAGAAGAGCGTCGTATTTATAAAGGTGTAAGCGCCAATGTAGACTTTTACAGCGGTTTTGTGTACAGTATGCTGGATCTGCCACTGGAATTATATACACCGATGTTTGCAGTTGCACGTATCGTAGGATGGAGTGCGCACCGTATGGAAGAGCTCATTAATGCAGATAAGATCATCCGTCCGGCATATAAGAATGTTCTGGAACCGGCAGTATATGTTCCTCTTAATGAACGCTGATCATAATGATTCAGTATTTCGGGGACAGCGTACTGTCAGACACTTATCGCTGATCTTGTTTTCAGAAAAATATAAATAAAGGAAATGACTACGGATGTTTAATTGCTTTTTTCCGGATGAATATCTGGATTCGACCTATGTGATAAACTTCGATGATCTGTATGCGCAGGGATACAGAGGACTTCTGTTTGATATAGATAATACTCTGGTACCTCATGGTGCACCGGCAGATGAGAGAGCATGTGCGCTGTTTGCACATTTGAAGGAACTTGGATTTAAATGCTGTTTTCTGTCAAACAACCAGTACGAGAGAGTTTCTTCTTTTAATGATGCGATAGGAGCGCAGTTTATCGAGAATGCACACAAGCCTTCAACAAAAAATTATATCAGGGCAATGGAACTTCTTGGGACAGACAGAAGTAATACAGTTTTTATAGGAGATCAGCTCTTTACTGATATATATGGTGCGAAACGCACAGGAATCCGGAATATTCTGGTGAAACCACTCAATCCGAAAGAAGAGATTCAGATCGTATTGAAACGATATCTTGAAAGAATTGTACTATATTTTTACCGCAAAGAGGAGGGGAATTCATGAACCATATTGTTATCATAGGATTTATGGGTTCAGGTAAGACAAGAGTAGGAAAACGGCTGGCAAAAGATTTCAATCTTCCTTTTGTAGACGTTGACCGCGTAGTATCAAAGAAGATGAACCTTACAATGAAAGAAATCTTTGACAGATTCGGAGAACCATTTTACAGAGCTCTTGAGACAACTGTGATCAAGGCACTGATCGATGATCCGGAGCAGAAGATCATTTCTCTTGGTTCCGGTCTTCCGATGCAGGAACAGAATGAAAAATATATTAAAAAACTGGGAACTGTAGTATATTTGAAGGGATCTTATGCAACATTGAAGAAGAGACTGGAAAATTCCAGCAGCAATCCTCTGATCGAGGGAGAAGACAGAGAAGATAAGATCAGGAAACTTCTTAAACAGCGTGATCCGGTTTATGCGAAGTTTGCAGATGTTGAGATGATCACAGGAGATAAGCCGTTTGAGGATCTGATTGCTCAGCTTGAAGAAAAATTAAAAACATGTGTAAAAAATAGTTGAAAAAAACAGCAGAATATTATAAAATTAAATAAGAGTGTGTCACAAAACTGAGAAAAGCATGAGAGGGACACACACTTTGAACGGCTGTTGTTGTCAAAAGACACAGCATTGCTGAACTGTACTATTAAGGAGGAAATATAACTATGATTTCAGCAGGTGATTTCAAAAACGGTATCACACTTGAAATTGACGGAAACGTATGTCAGATCGTTGAATTCCAGCACGTAAAACCAGGAAAGGGTGCTGCTTTCGTAAGAACAAAATACAAAAACATTATTACAGGAGCAGTTCTTGAGAAATCTTTCCGTCCAACAGAGAAATTCCCGGCTGCACGTATTGAGCGTGTAGATATGCAGTATCTGTATGATGATGGTGATCTGTACTACTTCATGAACGTAGAGACATACGATCAGGTTGGTCTTACAAAAGATCAGGTTGGAGATTCTCTTAAATTCGTTAAAGAGAACGAGATGGTTAAGATCTGTTCCCACAACGGAAATGTATTTGCTATTGAGCCTCCTCTGTTCGTAGAACTTGAAGTTACTGAGACAGAGCCGGGATTTGCCGGAAATACAGCACAGGGTGCTACAAAACCAGCTACTGTAGAAACAGGTGCACAGGTTCAGGTTCCGCTGTTCGTTAACCAGGGCGACAAACTGAAAATCGATACAAGAACAGGAGAATATCTTTCTCGAGTATAATCAGGATGAAACCAGTTGTTTGTTTTGTCTGATCGACAGATGTAAAGAGATAAAAACTGCCATCGGTAAGATCCGGTGGCAGTTTTTTATCTCTGATTGAAAATAGGAGAAAAAATATGGAATATGTAACGCTTGGAAAAACCGGTCTCAGGGTTTCCAGAATGGGCCTTGGCGGGATACCGATCCAGAAAATTGATGCGGAAGGAACAAAGACACTGCTGCATAAGCTGGCAGACCGGGGAGTAAATTATATTGATACAGCCAGAGGATATACGGTCAGTGAAGAATATCTGGGATATGCACTGGAAGGTATCAGGGACAGATTTATAATTGCCACAAAGTCCATGGCACGTACAAAGGAAGCCATGGCTGAAGATATTGAGAAGAGTCTTCATAATCTTCGTACAGATCATATTGAATTATACCAGGTGCATAATCCGAGTATGGAACAGCTTGATCAGGTGCAGGCGGCCGGTGGTGCCCTTGAAGCACTGCAGGAGGCAAGAGCAGCAGGAAAAATCGGACATATTGGTCTGACCGCTCATTCTGTTGAGGTTTTTGCCCGGGCTCTGGAGCTTGACTGGGTGGAAACTATTATGTTTCCATATAATATTGTAGAGAGTCAGGGGGAAGAGCTGATCTCAAAATGTGAGGAGAAAAACATCGGCTTTATTGATATGAAACCTCTGGCCGGTGGTGCAATTGAAAATGGAACGCTGGCATTGCGTTATGTCTGTTCGAATAAGAACGTTACTATTGTGATCCCGGGAATGGCGGAAGAGAAGGAAATCGAGGAGAATATAAAGGCCTGTCTTGATGATTCCCCGTTAAGCGAGAAAGAACTGGAGGAAGTTCAGACAGTACGGAATCAGCTTGGCACAAATTTCTGCCGCAGATGTAATTACTGTGCTCCATGCAGTGTGGGAATCGATATTTCGGGTGTGTTCCTGTTCGCAGGCTATCTTAACCGTTACGGGCTGGGAGACTGGGCAAGAAACCGTTACAGTTCTCTTGCGGTGAAGGCTTCCGCCTGTATAGAATGCGGCAAATGTGAAACCAGATGTCCGTACCATTTGCCAATCCGCGAAATGCTGAAAGAATGTGCACAACAGTTTGGTGAATAAAAAACATCCACAGGGAATTACCCTGTGGATGTTTTTTATGGACCTGGCGGGAATTGAACCCGCGTCCGAAAGCCTATTCATTAAGGCATCTCCCATCACAGTCGCTGTTTTAACATTCCCTTGGATGTACGCCCACCGACAGGCTTACAACCTTAGTAGCTTCATGATACATCTACCGGGGCAAAGCTTACCCGGCAAGGTTTCTCACATGGTCGACGTCAGATTCCTGAAGTGTGAGTGCATCAGGGCTGACGAGCAGCAATTAGGCTGCTAACGCGTACTGTTCGTCTGCGTTTATATTTAGTTTCCCGGTTGGTACGCAGTCTGGGAGTCTGCGGATGGCTTCCCCAACTTCAAAGCCCCCGTCGAAACCAGTACAAGCCCTGAAAATGAGTCTGCAACGCTGTTTTTTCATAAAACAGCACTGGTGATGAGACGAAAGCACTTTTTAATATTGATATATCATTCATTATATAAGATATATCGACTGATTAACAGTATAGAAATAAAAACAGAATTTGTCAAGAAGATTTTTATATTTGAGGCTATTTGGTGTTGTGAACAGCAATACTTATAATTTTCCTGTCATATGTTCACAAATCTTACATAAATCTCTGCTATAGTAACCATATGCAAGATAAAATCTGTTGCTGAGGGCGATTTTCCCGGATTTTGCGCTGTGGCTGTAAAGGCGCTGAACAGTCGTGGATTTTAACAATACTCGGAAAACAGTATAAATAAAAAGTAAAAACTGTTTCGGAAAATAATGAAGAAAAACGGAGGGGATCAAATGGATACATTAAAAATCCTGGTGGTGGATGATGAGAGCCGCATGAGAAAGCTGGTAAAGGATTTCCTGACAAAGAAGAATTTCCAGGTACTGGAAGCCGGTAATGGTGAAGAAGCCATGGATATCTTTTATGAGGAGAAGGACATCGCACTGATCATTCTAGATGTCATGATGCCGAAGATGGATGGATGGGAAGTTTGCCGTGAGATTCGCAAGAACTCAAAAGTTCCGATCATTATGCTGACTGCAAGAAGTGATGAGAGAGATGAGCTTCTTGGATTTGATCTGGGGGTAGATGAATACATCTCTAAACCATTCAGCCCGAAAATCCTTGTTGCAAGAGTGGAGGCAATTCTGAGACGTACAGGTCAGAATAATCCGGAAGATGTGATTTCAGCAGGCGGCATTGTTATAGATAAAGCAGCACATCTGGCTACTGTGGATGGTAAGCCTATGGAACTGAGCTTTAAGGAATTTGAACTTCTGACATATTTTCTGGAGAATCAGGGAATCGCACTTTCCAGAGAAAAGATCCTGAATTCTGTATGGAATTATGACTACTTTGGAGATGCCCGTACGATTGATACCCATGTTAAGAAGCTCAGAAGTAAAATGGGAGATAAAGGTGAATATATAAAGACTGTATGGGGTATGGGATACAAGTTTGAGGTAGACGAATGACAGGAAACGGAAAAACAGATAAAAAATTTCATACTCTGCAACATCAGATTTCAGTAGTGTTTATATGTCTGTTACTGCTTTCAATCTTTACCATTACTCTGATCAATGGTCTTTTTCTTGAAAAATATTATGTATCCAAAAAAGTAGAAGTGCTGGAGGAAGCAAAAGAAGTGTTGTCTCAGATGAATCTGGATGACATCCTGCAGTATGATACAGATATAGAAGAGGACAAAAAAGGGGCAACAGATGAGATTTCGGATGAGATTGAGAGGAGCAGTTCCAGAAATAACCTTACCTGGATCATAGTAAATGAGGAAAACAGCGGTTATTATTACTGGGGAGAGAATAATATGGCAAAAATGCTCCGCAGTAAGCTGTTTGGGTATATTAATAATCTGGATCAGGATATGCAGCACAGTCGTGTGCTCAAAAAGACAGATACCTGTACCATGTGGCAGGTGCATGATCGCTTTGCAGGCATGGAATATGTGGAATGCTGGGGACAGTTTGATAATGGTTACTATTTCCTGATCCGTTCTCCTCTGGAAAGTATTAAGGAAAGTGCATCTATTTCCAACAGTTTTTACTTCATTGTAGGAATAATCATAATTGTGGTCAGCGGTATTGTGATTCTTGTGATGACAAATCGTATTACCCGCCCGATCAGTGAACTGACCAAATTATCAGAGAAGATGTCTGATCTGGATTTTGATGCCAGATATCAAAGCAGGGCAGGTAATGAGATTGATGTACTTGGCGATAACTTTAACAAAATGTCCAGAAAACTTGAGAGCACGATCTCAGAGTTGAAATCGGCTAATAACAAGCTTCAGAAAGACATAGAAGATAAGATTAAAATTGATGAGATGCGTAAGGAATTTCTTGATAATGTTTCTCATGAGCTGAAAACTCCTATTGCATTGATCCAGGGATATGCAGAGGGGCTGAATGAAAATATTTCCGATGATCCGGAAAGCAGGGAATTTTACTGTGAAGTTATTATGGATGAAGCTTCAAAGATGAACAAGCTGGTCAAAAACCTGCTGACGCTGAATCAGCTGGAGTCCGGTAAAGATGCCCCGGTGATGGAAAGATTTGACATTGTATCTCTGATCAGGGGTGTACTTGGTTCTATGCATATTATGATCGAACAGAAAGAAGCAACTGTGATTTTTGAAGAAACAGAACCTGTATATGTATGGGCGGATGAGTTTAAGATTGAAGAGGTTGTGACCAATTATACAAGCAATGCACTGAACCATCTGGACGGAGAACGAAAAGTAGAAATTAAGGTTCTTCAGGAAGAGGACTGTGTGAAAGTAACCGTATTTAATACAGGTACTCCGATTCCGGAAGAGGATATCCCAAATCTCTGGAATAAATTCTACAAAGTAGATAAGGCCCGGACAAGAGAATATGGCGGAAGTGGTATCGGACTTTCAATTGTTAAGGCAATCATTGAGAGTATGAACCAGAAATATGGGGTATGCAATTATGATAATGGCGTGGAGTTCTGGTTCACTCTGGATTGCAGGCAGTGATAAGATATCCGGGTATTGTGAACGGAGTGAACAGTAACCGGTAGTATGACCGGAATAAAAACAGACAGAAGCAAAGAAAGCACTTTGCAACTGTCTGTTTTTGGGTTATACTGTATTGGAGCGTTTTGATCGGATATTTTATTCCGGTCTGACATGTGATCCGGAAAACCTTTGGATTACCATAATGAGGAAAACAGATAATGACATCAGGAGGATAACATGATTGCAATAATTGACTATGATGCCGGAAATATTAAAAGTGTAGAAAAAGCACTTCATTATCTTGGGGAAGAAACAACAGTAACCCGCGATCCGCAGACTTTGTTAAATGCGGATAAAGTAATCCTGCCGGGCGTGGGAAGCTTTGGACAGGCGATGGAGAATCTTCATACATACGGACTTGTACCTGTGATCCATGAGATTGTAGAGAAGAAGACGCCATTTCTTGGAATCTGTCTGGGACTTCAGCTCCTTTTTGAAAGCAGCGAGGAGACACCGGGTGTGGAAGGCCTTGGAATCCTGAAAGGGAAAATTGCTAAGATTCCGCCTGCGCCCGGGCTTAAGATTCCACATATGGGATGGAATTCCCTGCATTTTCAGAATAATGGCAGACTGTTTCAGGGAATCCCGGAACAGACCTATGTATATTTTGTGCATTCCTATTATCTGCAGGCAGAGGAGCCTGAGATTGTAAAGGCTACTACAGAATACAGCACCTGTATTCATGCTTCCGTAGAAAAGGACAATGTATTTGCCTGCCAGTTCCATCCGGAAAAGAGCAGCAAATGGGGACTGAAGATACTTGAAAATTTTGCTGCTGTGGGAAAAGACGGCAATACTGAGAAGGAGGGAAAATAAGATGTTTACAAAGAGAATTATTCCCTGCCTGGATGTAAATAACGGACGTGTGGTAAAGGGCGTAAATTTTGTGCAGCTTCGCGATGCGGGTGATCCGGTGGAGATTGCCAAAGCCTATGATGCAGCAGGAGCGGATGAACTGGTGTTTCTCGATATTACAGCATCCTGCGAACAGAGAGATACGGTAGTTGACATGGTAAGACGGGTTGCTGCCAATGTATTTATCCCGTTTACAGTAGGCGGCGGTATCCGTACTGTAGATGATTTCAAGAAACTGCTGAGAGAAGGAGCAGATAAGATTTCCGTAAATTCTGCAGCAATTGACAGACCGGAACTGATCAGTGAGGCGGCTGACAAGTTTGGAAGCCAGTGCGTAGTTGTGGCTATTGATGCCAAGCGCAGAGAAGACGGCGGATGGAATATTTACAAACATGGCGGAAGACTGGATACAGGGATTGATGCCATAGAGTGGGCAAAGAAAGTGGAAGCTTTGGGCGCAGGGGAAATTCTTCTCACAAGTATGGACTGTGACGGTACAAAAGCAGGATATGATCTGGCTCTTACCAGAGCAATCGCTGATGCTGTCTCCATTCCTGTGATCGCATCAGGCGGTGCAGGTACACTGGAGCATTTTTATGATGCACTGACCGAAGGGGGAGCAGATGCTGCACTGGCTGCGTCTTTGTTCCATTATAAAGAACTGGAGATTTCTCAGGTGAAGGATTATCTGTCTGACAGGGGAATTTCTGTCAGACGATGACCACGAAAAATATAAGAGGTGAAGGATAAGGTATGTCAGCAATTTCAGGTGACTGGCTGGAAGCCCTGAAGGGGGAGTTTCACCAGCCATATTATGCAAAATTATATAAAACGGTGATGACAGAATATCAGACCAGGAAGATTTTTCCTCCTGCGGATGATCTGTTTAATGCATTTCATTTTACACCGTTAAACGAAGTGAAGGTAGTGATTCTGGGTCAGGATCCCTATCATAATGACGGGCAGGCTCATGGGCTTTGTTTTTCCGTAAAGAGAGGAGTGGAGACGCCGCCGTCCCTGGTGAATATTTATCAGGAGCTTCATGATGACTGTGGATGCTATATCCCCAATAACGGCTATCTGGAGAAGTGGGCGAAGCAGGGGGTGCTTCTTCTGAACACAGTTCTGACTGTACGCGCCCATCAGGCAAATTCACACAGGGGGATTGGCTGGGAGCAGTTTACGGATGCTGCGATCCAGGTTCTGAATGAGCAGGACCGTCCTATTGTATTTCTGCTCTGGGGACGTCCGGCGCAGATGAAAAAATCCATGCTGAATAATCCGAAGCATCTGATTCTGGAGGCACCTCATCCAAGTCCTCTGTCTGCTTACAGGGGATTTTTCGGATGTAAACATTTCAGTAAAACAAACGAATTTCTTGTTGCCAATGGTCTGGAACCAATTGACTGGCAGATAGAAAATATATAAGAAAAGAGGTAATGTGTAGTCAGGTAAAAGACACACAGTGATAACATGAATCAGAAAAACAATTTAGTAAAAAATGCATCCTTTCTGATGATTGCAGCTATGATCTCCAAGGTGATCGGTCTTCTGTACAAGAGTCCCCTTTCCAATATTATCGGAAGCCTTGGAATGGGCTATACAAGTCTTGCACAGAATGCCTATATGATCCTTCTGATGATCGCATCCTTTAGTATTCCACAGGCGGTATCCAAGCTGATCTCCGAGCGTATTGCTCTGAAGGATTACAGAAATGCACATAAGTTCTTTAAGGGTGCCATGATCTATGCCATGGTGATTGGCGGAGTGGTTGGTTTATTCTGTCTCTTTGGAGCAGGGCTGATCATCCCTCAGAATCAGAAGGATGCAATTCCGGCACTTCAGATCCTGGCTCCGACGATTTTTTTGTCCGGTATTCTTGGGGTATTCAGAGGATATTTTCAGGCATACAGAAATATGATGCCAACATCTATCTCCCAGATCATTGAGCAGGTATTTAATGCGGCAGTCAGTCTTCTGGCAGCCTGGGGATTCATCAATGCATTCTCAGATGGAACAGAGAACAGCATTGCAAAATGGGGGGCAGCAGGTTCCACAGTAGGAACCGGAGCCGGAGTGGTGACTGCATTGGCATTCATGCTTCTGGTATATGGTGTAAACCGCAGAAAAATCCTGCACCGGGTAGAGAGAGATCACAGACATCAGGAAGAGTCCTACAAAGAGATTTTTCGTGTGATCATCCTGGTTGTTTCGCCGATCATTCTCAGCGCCTTTGTTTATAATGTAAATGCTTATATCAATGGGTATCTTTTCTCGGATATTCTGGGAAGAAGAGGTGGAGATGCGGCACAAATCGGTATTTTATATGCAGAGTATGCTACTTACTTTATGACAATTATCAATATTCCTCTGACACTGTCCAGTACGGCACCTACTTCCATGATTCCGGAAGTTTCCGCCCTGTATGCCACCGGAGACATTGAAGCGACCAGAGAGTGCATTGACCAGACCGTACAGCTTTCTATGGTAGTTTCCGCCCCATGTGCTATGGGACTGGCAGTGCTTGCACAGCCGATTGTATTTTTACTTTACGGAAATTCCACAGGACTGGCAGCCAACTTGTTGATCCTTGGTTCTTTTTCAATCCTGCTCAATGGAATGTCAAATATTTCCAATGGAGTTCTGCAGGCGATTGGACAACAGAGGATTCCGGTGATTACGGCTGCGATCGCGCTGGTTGTGGATATTGTGGTAGTGGTAGTGCTGCTGTTTACTACAAACCTTGGAGTTTATGCACTGCTGATCGCAATGGTGATCTATTCTGTGGTTGTGTGTGTGTTAAATGACAGAGCCATGAAGAAATATCTGCAGTATAAGAATCCATGGAAAGAAGGATATCTGTATCCTGTTCTTGCATCTGTTCCCATGGGAATTGTTGCAGGCTGTATCTGCTATGGACTGAACATTTTTGTAAAATCCAATTTCATTTGTCTGATCGTTTCCATTCCTGTTGCTGCGGTTGTTTATCTGTTTGCTTACCTGATCATCAGCAAGCCGTCAGAATCACAGCTTAGAAGAATTCCGGGTGGAAGCTATCTGATAAGGATTGCAGAGAAACTTCCGTTCTGGCAGAATAATTAAAAAACAGAAGTTATAAAAAATAAAAGAGTTATATTTCATGGTTTAAATGTATTTCTGAAATAGAAACACATTTAAAATTTCTGAAATATAACTCTTTTTTTGAGCGCGTTTGAAAAATGCTTTTCGCAAAGCAGGATATGTAGATTGCAGAAAGCCTTTTTCAGACACGCTCTAAGGCGGATATATTGCAAGGTAAAATACATTGCAATATATCCATTACGGTATTATTTATGCATTTTTTTCTTCTGCTTTTTTCAGGTTTTTCTGGGCTGTGGAGAGCATCAGTTTGATTCGGTTCAGCTGATTAACTTCACTTGCACCCGGGTCATAGTCGATGGCTACAATATTGGCTGTCGGATATTCTCTGCGGATCTCTTTGATAACACCCTTACCTACAATGTGGTTCGGCAGACATCCGAAAGGCTGGATACAAACAATATTCGGAACATCTCCATGGATCAGTTCCATCATCTCACCTGTCAGGAACCATCCCTCACCTGTCTGGTTTCCGGTGGAAACGATCGGAGATGCCATTTTTGCCAGATCTCTGATATCAGCAGGCGGTGCAAAATGGCGGCTCTGTGCAAGAGCTTCGCTTGCAGGCTTTCTCACCCATTCGATTGCTTTGATTCCCCAGTTTGCCATGGTTGCCTTGGACTTCTTGAATCCAAGATTTTCTACCTTAAAGTTCTGATTATAGAAGCAGTAGCACATGAAATCGATCAGATCCGGTACAACTGCCTCAGCGCCTTCAGATTCCAGAAGCTCTGCCAGATGATTATTTGCAGCAGGCAGGAACTTGACAAGGATCTCACCTACGATGCCGACACGAGGCTTTTTCACATCACTGATCGGAATGGTATCAAATTCGTGAACCATTTCGCGGCACATTTTCTTAAACTGGCTGTGGCTGATACTGCTTCCGCTTAAGAAAGAGATCACACGCTGTTCCCAGATTTTATGTTTCCTGTTTACGATTCCCTCTTCCAGTTCATAAGGACGCATACGATATACGCATTTCATCAGGATATCTCCGAATACGGCACCGTAAGCAACTTTCTTCACTAATGGAAGCGTAAGTTTGAATCCGGGATTGCTTTCCAGACCGCTTAAGTTAACAGAGATAACCGGAATCTGTTCCATACCGGCTTTCTTTAATGCGCGTCGTATAAATGCAATATAGTTGGAAGCACGACATCCGCCACCTGTCTGTGACATGACAACGGCCGTTTTGTTCAGGTCATATTTACCGGAAAGCAGAGCATCCATGATCTGTCCCACAACGATCAGAGACGGATAGCAGGCGTCATTGTTTACATACTTCAGACCAACATCCACTGCATGCTTATTGTCATTCGGAAGCACCTCCAGGTTGTATCCGCAGGAATTGAATGCTGCCTGCAGGAGACTGAAATGGAACGGTGACATCTGCGGGCAGAGGATGGTATAGTTCTTTCTCATTTCCTTTGTAAAGGATACTTTATCAATAGAAGCAGGTTTGACAGTACGTTTCTGTCCCTGTGCTTTCTTCGCACGGATCGCTGCGATCAGGGAACGGATACGGATTCTTGCAGCACCAAGGTTATTTACCTCGTCAATCTTTAAGCAGGTATAGATTTTGTCACTTCCGTCAAGGATTTCATAAACCTCATCTGTAGTAACTGCATCCAGACCACATCCGAAAGAGTTCAGCTGGATCAGATCCAGATCATCGCGTGTCTTTACATAGTTTGCGGCAGCATACAGTCTGGAGTGGTACATCCACTGGTCATTGACGCGGATCGGGCGTTCCACAGGTGCCAGATGAGAGATGGAATCCTCGGTAAGTACGGCAATACCATAGCTGTTGATCAGATCCGGGATACCATGATGGATTTCCGGGTCAATATGGTATGGGCGTCCTGCAAGGACAATACCATGGCGTCCTGTATCTTCCAGATATTTCAGGGTTTCTTCCCCTTTTTTCTGTACATCGCGGCGTGCAGCAGCCATTTCTTCCCAGCCCTTATGCACAGCAGCTTTGACTTCTCCTGCCGGGATATCCTTAAATTCCTCTACCAGACGATTTGCCAGAATTTCCTCAGAAGTAAATGCAAGGAAGGGATTGCGGAAGGTAATGGACGGATCATTTAATTCGTCTACGTTATTTTTGATATTTTCGGCATAAGAGGTAACGATCGGGCAGTTATAGTGATTGACTGCATCCGGGAACTCGTTACGTTCATATGGGATACATGGGTAGAAAATAAATTTCACACCATTGCGGATCAGCCAGGTTACATGGCCATGGGCAAGTTTGGCAGGATAGCATTCAGATTCACTTGGAATGGACTCAATACCCAGCTCATAAATCTTTCTGGTGGAAGTAGGAGAGAGCACAACCTCATACTTCAGTTCTGTAAAGAAAGTATACCAGAAAGGATAATTCTCAAACATGTTCAGAACACGGGGGATACCTACTTTACCTCGCGTTGCCTTATCAGCAGTAAGCGGTGCGTAGGAGAAAATACGCTTATATTTATATTCATAAAGATTCGGAATATGATCTTTGTTCTTTTCCTTACCAATACCACGCTCGCAGCGGTTACCGCTTACATACTGACGGCCTCCGGAGAATTTGTTGATAGTCAGACGGCAGTTATTGGTACATCCACGACAGTTTGCCATAGAAGTTGTATATTTCAGCTCGTTGATCTTATCAATGGAGAGCATAGTCGTTTCTGCGCCTTTCTGATGGCGTTCACGGGCAATCAGTGCGGCACCGAAGGCACCCATGATTCCGGCGATATCCGGACGGATGGCTTCGCAGCCTGCAATCTTTTCGAAGCTTCGAAGAACTGCATCATTGTAGAAAGTACCACCCTGTACAACAATGTGTCTGCCCAGTTCGGAAGCATCAGAAACCTTGATTACCTTATAGAGTGCATTTTTGATAACAGAGTAAGCAAGGCCTGCGGAAATATCAGAAACCTCAGCTCCCTCTTTCTGTGCCTGCTTTACCTTGGAATTCATGAAAACAGTACATCTGGTACCAAGATCAATAGGATGTTGTGCGAAAACAGCAGCTTTTGCGAAATCCTGTACTGTATAATTCAGGGATTTGGCAAAGGTTTCAATAAAGGAACCGCATCCGGAGGAGCATGCTTCATTTAACTGTACGCTGTCAACGGTCTTGTTGCGGATCTTGATACATTTCATATCCTGTCCGCCGATATCCAGGATACAGTCTACCTCTGGGTCAAAGAATGCAGCTGCATAGTAATGGGATACGGTCTCAACCTCGCCCTCATCCAGGAGCAGGGCCGCTTTGATCAGAGCCTCGCCGTAACCTGTAGAACAGGAATAAGCGATCTTTGCGTCTTTGGGAAGCAGTTCATAGATTTCTTTAATAGAACGGATGGTAGTTTTTAACGGGTTTCCGTTGTTACTGCTGTAAAAGGAATAGAGAAGTGTTCCATCTTCGCCTACCAGTGCAGTTTTGGTTGTGGTGGAACCTGCATCAATACCCAGATAGCAGTTTCCTTTATATGTAGCCAGATCTCCTGTTTTTACTTTGTAGGAACTCTGACGTTTTGCAAATGCATCGTATTCTTCCTGAGAAGCGAAAAGTGGTTCCATACGTTCTACTTCAAAATCCAGCTTAATGGAATTGCGGAGTCTGTCTTTCATTTCTGTCAGGGAAATGGAGTTGTCTTCTTTGGCATTTAATGCAGAACCGATGGCTGCAAAAAGATGGGAGTTCTCCGGAATGATGGTGTGTTCCTCATCCAGCTTCAAAGTACGGATAAAGGATTCTCTCAGTTCGGACAGGAAGTGAAGCGGACCACCCAGGAATGCAACATGTCCACGGATGGGTTTTCCACAGGCAAGACCGGAGATGGTCTGGTTTACAACTGCCTGAAAAATAGAAGCTGACAGATCCGGTTTGGTTGCACCGTCATTGATCAGTGGCTGGATATCCGTTTTGGCGAAAACACCGCAGCGGGCAGCAATCGGGTAGAGTGCCTTGTAATCTTTGGCATATTCATTCAGACCTGTGGCATCTGTCTGGAGAAGAGAAGCCATCTGGTCGATGAAAGAACCGGTACCGCCTGCACAGATACCGTTCATACGCTGTTCTACGTTTCCGTTTTCGAAATAAATGATCTTGGCATCCTCACCGCCAAGCTCGATGGCAACATCTGTCTTTGGTGCCAGCTTCTGCAGAGAAGTAGAAACTGCAATAACCTCCTGGGTAAAAGGAACGCCCAGATGGTTGGCAAGGGTCAGACCGCCGGAACCTGTGATCACAGGATGGAGAGTCATCTCGCCATACTGGTCAAAGGCTTCCTGAAGAAGGTCTGCAAGGGTTTCCTGAATGTTGGCGAAATGGCGCTTGTAATCTGCGAAAATAAGATTTTCATTCTCGTCCAGAATCGCGATTTTTACAGTAGTGGAACCAATGTCAATTCCAAGTGTTTTGTAATTCATAAAGTAAATTCAAGCCTCCTCTTTCTGTATAAAAGAAAAAATATTGAAGTAATTCTTTCCTATTAAAATATCTATTTCCAGATATGAATATTCCGTAATATTATACGCTAATGGTCTGGAAAAGACAATATGAAAGTTTACCAATGATTACCTTATTTGCAGTTGAAAATTCAGCTATTTCGGGATATAATAGAAAAAGTGATTTTTATCAAGAGGAGAGAAAAAATGGCAGAATATAAACTTCTTAAAACAGAAGGCCGTGCCAAGCGTGCAGAATTTCATACAGTGCATGGTACGATCCAGACTCCTGTTTTTATGAATGTGGGAACGATCGGTGCGATTAAAGGCGCTGTATCCACCATGGATTTACAGCAGATCGGAACACAGGTAGAATTATCAAATACTTATCATCTTCATGTGCGTCCGGGTGATAAAATAGTAAAGCAGTTAGGTGGCCTTCATAAATTTATGGTATGGGACAAACCAATCCTTACAGACTCAGGCGGATTCCAGGTATTTTCCCTTGCAAAGCTGAGAAAGATCAAAGAAGAGGGGGTTTATTTTAATTCCCATATTGACGGGCATAAGATCTTTATGGGACCGGAAGAGAGTATGCAGATCCAATCCAATCTTGCCTCCACCATTGCCATGGCATTTGATGAATGTCCCAGCAGTGTGGCTGACAGGGATTATGTGCAGAAATCTGTAGACAGGACCACAAGATGGCTTGCCCGCTGTAAAGCGGAAATGGCGAGACTGAACAGTCTGCCGGATACCATTAACAAAGAACAGCTTTTGTTTGGAATCAACCAGGGTGCTGTTTATGAAGATATCCGTATTGAGCATGCCAAAGCGATCTCTGAAATGGATCTGGATGGCTATGCTGTCGGCGGTCTGGCAGTTGGAGAAACCCATGAAGAGATGTACAGGATCCTGGATGCGGTAGTCCCCTATCTTCCTCAGAATAAACCTACTTACCTGATGGGTGTGGGAACACCGGCAAATATTCTGGAAGGTGTTGAACGTGGAATTGATTTCTTTGACTGCGTATATCCAAGCCGTAACGGCCGCCATGGACATGTATATACCAATCATGGAAAGATGAATCTGTTCAATGCAAAATATGAACTGGACACACGTCCTATCGAAGAAGGCTGTCAGTGTCCTGCATGCCAGCATTACAGCAGAGCCTATATCCGTCATCTTCTGAAAGCAAAGGAAATGCTGGGAATGCGTCTCTGTGTACTTCACAATCTGTATTTCTATAATCATATGATGGAAGAGATAAGAGATGCTCTTGATGCAGGAAACTTCGCAGAATATAAGAAAATGCGGCTGGAAGGCTTTGAAGAGGGCAAAATAAACTCGAAAAGATAATCTGTATATAAAATAATTATTAAATATGCCAAAAACTCTTGAAGTAAAGCGTTTTTTTGTGTATGATGTGTAGTGACGCTTTAATCAGATTGTTATGCATGAAAACAAGATTTCATACAGAAGGTAACGGAGATTATAAGTGGATTGCAAAGCAGCTCTTCAGTATGAGCAGCCGTCAGGACGGTCTGTGAATACATGATGGACTGCAAATATGCAGAATAACAGGAAAAGTTACAGGAGGAATCAAAATGAACGCATCAAGCGGAATGGGTATGGTTGGCGCTATTGTCTGGATGGTAGTACTGTTCGGAATTATGTACTTCTTAATGCTTCGCCCTCAGAAAAAAGAGCAGAAGAGACTTCAGGCAATGTTAAATGACATGGAGGTTGGCGACAGCATTGTTACTACCGGCGGCTTTTATGGAGTTGTCATTGATATGACAGAAGAAGACGTGATCGTAGAATTCGGTAATAACAAAAACTGCCGTATTCCTATGAGAAAACAGGCAATCGCTGAAGTTGAGAAAGCCGGAAGCGCTGCCGAATAATGAAAGAGATATGAAAAAAGCGGAACCTATAGTCAGTGATGGCTGTGGTTCTGTTTTTTTTATTTTTACAGTAAAATCTCCGGAAAACAGCACTTTTGTATTTTTTCACTTTAATAGGTTGAAATCTGTCGGAAAGTGCGTTATTATAATAACAATTACGCAATTAGAGTATTTTTGGAGGAAATTATTATGGATTATAAGATTGCATTGATCCCCGGCGACGGAATCGGACCGGAAATCGTAAGAGAAGCAAAGAAAGTACTGGACAAGGTATGCGAGAAATATGGACACAGCTTTTCCTATTCAGAAGTTCTGTTAGGCGGTGCATCCATCGATGTACACGGCGTACCCCTTACTGATGAGGCAATTGCCACTGCCAAATCATCAGACGCCGTACTGATGGGCTCTATTGGCGGAGATGCAAAAACTTCTCCATGGTATAAACTTGAGCCGTCCAAACGCCCGGAAGCAGGACTTCTTGCAATCCGTAAGGCATTAAATCTTTTTGCAAACTTAAGACCGGCTTACCTTTACAATGAGCTGAGAAAAGCCTGCCCTCTCCGCGATGAGATCATCGGAGACGGATTTGACATGATCATTGTACGTGAGCTTACAGGCGGTCTGTATTTCGGAGAACGTCAGACTATTGAAGAGAATGGTGTGAAGAAAGCAATTGATACACTTTCCTATAATGAAAACGAAATCCGCCGTATTGCCATCAAAGCATTTGAGATCGCACGTAAGAGAAGAAATAAAGTAACAAGCGTAGATAAGGCAAATGTTCTGGATTCTTCCAGACTCTGGAGAAAAGTGGTAGAGGAAGTTGCCAAAGACTATCCGGATGTTACCTTAGAGCATATGCTGGTTGACAACTGCGCAATGCAGCTTGTACGTGATCCAAAACAGTTCGATGTTATTCTTACAGAGAACATGTTCGGAGATATCCTTTCAGACGAGGCAAGTATGGTAACAGGCTCCATCGGAATGCTTTCATCTGCAAGCTTAAATGAAACAAAATTCGGTCTCTATGAGCCAAGCCATGGTTCAGCACCTGATATTGCAGGACAGGATAAGGCAAACCCCATCGCAACCATCCTTTCCGCAGCAATGATGCTTCGTTTCTCCCTTGATATGGATAAAGAAGCAGATGCAGTGGAAGCAGCAGTGCAGAAAGTCCTGACAGAGGGATACCGCACAGGTGATATTATGTCAGAGGGATGCAAACTTGTAGGAACAAAAGAGATGGGCGATCTGATCGCAGCAGCTCTGTAAGAATTGATATTAAGAGGATTCAGCCGGCACAGGCAGATTACGGAGTCAGGAATTTCGGTTGAATCATTAAAAATAAATAAAACAGTAAGAAAAGAGGAAATAAAACAATGAGAAGTGATGCAGTAAAAACAGGCACACAGCAGGCACCTCACCGTTCCCTGTTTAATGCTCTTGGAATGACAAAAGAAGAAATGGACAGACCTCTGGTAGGTATCGTAAGTTCTTACAATGAAATCGTACCGGGTCATATGAACCTTGACAAGATCACACAGGCAGTT
The DNA here is from genome assembly GCF_025148125.1 of Blautia wexlerae DSM 19850. Lineage (NCBI taxonomy): Bacteria > Bacillati > Bacillota > Clostridia > Lachnospirales > Lachnospiraceae > Blautia > Blautia wexlerae. The sequence continues at coordinate 2,545,449 of NZ_CP102267.1, read as the reverse complement.
AAGCTTGGTGTGGCAATGGCAGGGGGTACACCTGTTATGTTCCCGGCAATCGCAGTCTGCGACGGTATTGCAATGGGACACGTTGGAATGAAATATTCTCTGGTTACCAGAGACCTGATCGCAGATTCCACAGAAGCTATGGCAATGGCACATCAGTTTGATGCACTGGTAATGATTCCAAACTGTGACAAGAACGTACCCGGACTTCTGATGGCAGCAGCCAGACTGAATGTTCCTACTGTATTTGTAAGCGGCGGCCCAATGCTTGCCGGACATCTGAACGGACACAAGACAAGCCTTTCCAGTATGTTCGAGGCAGTAGGTGCTTACGCAGCAGGCAAGCTTGATGAAGACGGACTGACAGAATGTGAAATGAAAACATGTCCTACATGCGGATCCTGTTCCGGTATGTACACAGCAAACTCCATGAACTGTCTGACAGAGGTTCTTGGTATGGGTCTGAAAGGAAACGGAACCATCCCTGCTGTATATTCCGAGCGTATCCGTCTTGCAAAACATGCAGGTATGCAGGTTATGGAAATGTACAGAAAGAACATCCGTCCAAGAGATATCATGACAAAGGAAGCAATCCTCAATGCCCTGACAGTAGACATGGCACTCGGATGCTCCACAAACAGTATGCTTCACCTTCCGGCTATCGCTCATGAGATCGGAATGGACTTTGATATCAGCTTTGCAAATGAAATCAGTGCAAAGACTCCAAACCTCTGTCACCTTGCACCTGCAGGCCCTACATACATAGAAGACCTGAACGAAGCAGGCGGTGTATACGCAGTTATGAACGAACTGAATAAGAAGGGACTTCTTCATACTGAGTGCATGACAGTTACAGGCAAGACAGTAGGCGAGAACATCAAAGATTGTGTAAACTTAAATCCTGAAGTTATCAGACCGATTGACAATCCATACAGCCAGACAGGCGGACTTGCAGTTCTCAAGGGTAACCTTGCACCGGACGGTGGTGTTGTAAAACGTTCTGCAGTTGTAGAAGAGATGATGGTCCATGAAGGACCTGCAAGAGTCTTTGACTGCGAGGAAGACGCAATCGCAGCTATCAAAGGTGGCAAGATCGTTGAGGGTGATGTAGTTGTTATCCGTTATGAAGGACCGAAAGGCGGTCCTGGTATGAGAGAAATGCTGAATCCTACATCTGCAATCGCAGGTATGGGACTGGGATCTTCCGTAGCCCTGATCACAGACGGACGTTTCAGCGGTGCATCCAGAGGAGCATCCATCGGACACGTATCACCGGAAGCAGCAGTCGGCGGACCGATCGCACTTGTTGAAGAGGGCGATATCATCAGCATCAACATTCCGGAACTGAAACTGGAGATCAAGGTTTCTGATGAAGAAATGCAGGCAAGAAAAGCAAAATGGCAGCCTCGTGAGCCAAAGGTAACAACAGGATATCTTGCAAGATATGCTGCTATGGTAACTTCCGGAAACAGAGGAGCAATCCTTGAGGTACCAAAAGCAAAATAAAGATGAACAAGTACCCGGCGGGAATTGCAGCATAACCTGTGATTCCTGCCTGAAAAGTTAGGAGGATACGTAAAGATGCAGCTTACAGGTGCTGAAATCATCGTTGAATGTTTAAAAGAACAGGGCGTTGACACTGTATTCGGATATCCGGGCGGTGCCATCCTGAATGTATATGACGCCCTCTATGAATATAAAGACCAGATCACACATGTACTGACTTCTCATGAGCAGGGAGCATCCCATGCAGCAGACGGATACGCAAGAGCAACCGGTAAAGTCGGTGTGTGTCTTGCAACTTCTGGTCCCGGAGCTACCAATCTGGTAACAGGAATCGCTACCGCATACATGGATTCCGTACCAATGGTGGCAATCACATGTAACGTGGGAACACCGCTGCTCGGAAAGGATTCTTTCCAGGAGGTTGATATTACCGGAATTGTAATGCCTATTACAAAGCACAGCTTTATCGTAAAAGACATTACTACTCTGGCAGACACTGTACGCAGAGCATTCTATATTGCAAAGAGTGGACGTCCCGGTCCTGTGCTTGTAGATGTGACCAAGGATGTGACAGGTGCGAAATATGAATATACTGCCTGCGCTCCTGCTGAGATCACACCGAAAACAGACACCATCAAAGACGAAGACATTGCAACTGCAGTACAGATGATCAAAGAAGCGAAGAGACCATTTATTTTTACAGGCGGTGGCACGATTATCTCAGAGGCATCCAGAGAAGTGACAGAACTTGCTCACAGAATCGACGCTCCTGTATGTGACAGTCTTATGGGTAAGGGGGGATTTTCCGGAGAAGATCCTCTGTACACAGGAATGCTTGGAATGCATGGGACCAAAACTTCCAATCTCGGTGTCTCAGGCTGCGATCTCCTGATCGTGCTGGGAGCCAGATTCAGTGACCGTGTCACAGGAAACACGAAGACCTTTGCAAAGAATGCGAAGATTCTCCAGATTGACGTAGATGCTGCAGAAATTAACAAAAATATCGTAGTAGATGCAAGTGTGGTAGGAGATGAGAAAGAAGTTCTCAAACATATTCTGGCAGAGGTTCCGGAAATGAGACATCCGGAATGGACTGCACATATCAGTGAACTGAAGGAAAAATATCCGTTAAGATATGATCATTCCCAGCTTACAGGCCCATACATTATTGAAAAGCTGTACGAACTGACAAAAGGAGATGCCATCATCACAACAGAGGTTGGACAGAACCAGATGTGGGCAGCTCAGTATTTCAAATACAAAGAGCCAAGAACTTTCCTTTCTTCCGGTGGCCTGGGAACTATGGGATATGGACTTGGTGCAGCAATCGGTGCCAAGATGGGAAGACCGGACAAAACTGTAGTAAACATCGCAGGTGACGGATGTTTCCGTATGAATATGAATGAGATCGCAACAGCAGTCCGCTGTGGCAGACCTTTAATAGAAATCGTATTGAACAATCATGTACTGGGAATGGTACGTCAGTGGCAGACCTTGTTCTATGACCACAGATATTCCCATACAATTTTAAATGATGCAGTAGATTTTGTGAAGCTGGCAGAAGCCATGGGAGCAAAAGCAATCCGTATCACAAAGATGGAAGAGGTAGAGCCTGCATTAAAAGAGGCTCTGGCATGTCCGGGACCTATCGTACTTGACTGTATGATCGATCAGGATCTCAGCGTATTCCCGATGGTACCGGCAGGCGCAAGCATTGATGATATTTTTGATGAGGAGGATATGAAAAAATGAGCAGAGTGTATAATTTTTCCGCAGGACCGGCTGTACTGCCGGAAGAGGTACTGAAAGAAGTTGCAGAGGAGATGATGGACTATCAGGGAACTGGTATGTCTGTAATGGAAATGAGCCACAGAAGTGCTGATTTCCAGAAGATCATTGACGAGGCAGAGCAGGATCTCCGTGATCTGATGAAGATTCCGGATAATTATAAGGTATTATTCCTTCAGGGCGGAGCTTCCCAGCAGTTTGCAGCAATCCCTATGAACCTTATGAAGAACAAGGTAGCTGATTACATTGTAACAGGACAGTGGGCAAAGAAAGCATACCAGGAAGCACAGAAATATGGAAAAGCAAACAAGATCGCTTCTTCCGAGGATAAAACTTTCTCCTATATTCCTGACTGCAGCGACCTTCCGATCAGCCCGGATGCAGACTATGTATATATTTGTGAAAACAACACAATCTACGGAACAAAATTCAAGAAACTTCCCAACACAAAAGGAAAAACTCTGGTAGCAGATGTTTCCTCCTGCTTCTTATCTGAGCCTGTTGATGTATCCAAATATGGAATCATCTATGGCGGTGTACAGAAGAATATCGGACCAGCAGGTATGGTAATCTCCATCATCCGCGAAGATCTGATCACAGATGATGTTCTGGAAGGAACACCTACTATGCTGAAATTCAAAACACAGGCAGATGCAGGTTCTCTTTACAATACTCCAAACTGTTACTGCATCTATGTATGCGGTAAGGTCTTCAAATGGCTGAAGAAAATGGGCGGCCTGGAAGAAATGCAGAGACGTAACATTGAGAAAGCGAAAATCCTCTATGATTTCCTTGATCAGAGCAAGCTGTTCAAAGGAACTGTTGTACCGGAAGACCGTTCTCTTATGAATGTACCATTCGTAACGGGTGACAAGGACATGGATGCCAAATTTGTAAAAGAAGCAAAAGAGGCAGGACTTGTAAACTTAAAGGGACACCGTACAGTGGGCGGTATGCGTGCAAGTATCTACAACGCTATGCCAAAAGAAGGTGTGGAAGCACTGGTTGCTTTCATGAAGAAGTTTGAGGAGGAAAATGCATAATGTTTCAGTATCATTGCCTGAATCCCATTGCAGAAAAAGGTCTGGGATTATTTGATGAAGAATATAAGAAAAGCGAAGATCTGCAGGAGTGTGATGCAGTCCTTGTAAGAAGTGCAAAGATGCATGACATGGAGCTTCCTGAGAGCGTAAAAGTAATCGCACGTGCAGGTGCAGGTGTCAACAATATTCCGGTAAAGGACTGTGCAGAGAAAGGTGTGGTAGTATTTAACACACCGGGCGCCAATGCAAACGGTGTGAAGGAGCTTGTACTTGCAGGTATGCTCCTTGCTTCCCGTGATATCGTAGGCGGTATCGAATGGGTTGCCAAAGAGAAAGACCAGGAAGACATCGATAAACTCGCTGAGAAACAGAAGAAACAGTTTGCAGGATGCGAGATCATGGGCAAGAAGCTGGGTATCATCGGTCTTGGTGCCATCGGAGCAATGGTGGCAAACGCTGCTTCTGCACTTGGAATGGAAGTATACGGATATGACCCATACATTTCCATTGATGCTGCATGGAATCTTTCCCGCACCATCAAACATATCAAGAGCCTGGATGAGATTTATTCCCAGTGTAATTACATCACCATCCATGTACCTCTTCTTGACAGCACAAAAGAGATGATCAACAAAGAAGCATTAGACAAGATGAAAGACGGCGTAGTACTTCTGAACTTTGCCCGCGATCTTCTGGTTGATGAGGATGCTCTGATCGAAGCATTAGACAGCGGAAAAGTGAAGAAATATGTGACAGACTTTGCAAACCATACAGTAGCAGGACATAAGGGAATCCTGGTAACTCCACATCTTGGAGCTTCCACAGAGGAATCCGAAGAAAACTGTGCGGTAATGGCAGTAAAAGAAGTAAGAGATTTCCTTGAGAACGGAAATATCAAGAACTCTGTAAACTTCCCCAATTGTGATATGGGAACCTGCGTAGCAGTAGGACGTATTGCCATCTGCCACAAAAACATCCCGAACATGATCAGCCAGTTCACCAAGATCCTTGGTGCAGAAGGTCTGAACATCGCAGATATGACAAACAAGAGCAAAGGCGAATACGCTTATACTCTCATTGATCTGGAAAGCGTAGCATCCAGAGAAGCACTGGATGAACTGAAAGCAATTGAAGGTGTTTCCAGAGTACGTGTAGTAAAATAAGAAACATTGATCTGAAAAAGTAATAAAAAATCTCCTGTGATTCTGGTTGCAATCACAGGAGATTTTTTATTACTTTACTATAAACTATTTTTTGACTTTGAATTTTTTTATATCGGAATATGGACTGTAAACTCTGGATTTATTTTTGGATGTCTTATTCCAGGAACGTACTGTCACATACCAGGTGCCTTTCTTTACATTTGTAAAGGTTACAGTTACGGTATTTTTGCCTTCTGTACGTTTCACATATTTCTTAACCGGATATTTCTCACCTGCGGAGGTCTTGTATTTGTTTCCGAGCAGGATTTCGTAACCTGTGGCATTTTTGCATTTTGTGTAAGTAACAGTCACAGTGTTTCCTTCTACAGTAATATTCCTGATCTTTGGCTGCTGTGGTGTGACAACAGTGATCTTGATCTTCTTGATCTTTGTCCAGGAACCATAGACCTTATTGCCCTGTTCATCCAGAACCCAGCTTCGGGCTGCCACATACCAGGTACCTTTTGCCAGATATCTGAAAGATGCCTGTGGCTTGCCGGTTGAGGAAACTGTTTTGCTGAATTTACAGGTCTGAAGCATGTTTGATTTCTTACTGATCACGAAGTCATAACCCTGAGCACCTGCACATCCTTTGGAAAGTTTGACAGTTAATTTATTTCTGTCAATGGAGTGGCTGGAAATCTTTGTGTTGGCAGGACGCAGGTATGCACCGTTTTCATCTGTGATACTTCCGTCTGTGTGAATGACTCTGCCATTGAGAGATTCTGTACCAAATGCTATGAAATAATCCTGTCCTTTGGAAAGGGTAAAGTCAGCATATGGAATACTGCGCTCAAATGCACCGCCTACAGTTACAGTCTGGATACACTGCAGAACCCCATTCTCAACATCATACCAGAACAGATTTGCCATAAGTCCTGCACAGGAAGCATCTGCCTTTACAGAAAGCACAGCCGGGAAATCGAAAGCTCCGCTTCTTCCAAGATGGAAACCGAAATCATTCTGGTTTGTGGATATCAGGCTGTATAATGCTGCCGGGATATATTCTGCTGTGTTTGTAACAGAAAGATCTATATCCGCAGGTGTTTCTGCTGTAATGGAAGTACCGTTGATCTTCCAGATGAAACCATTCTCCATATCAAGGTTCAGGGAAATATCTTTACCTTTTATTTCGGATAAAACAGAAGCAGGAAGTGTCCTGGAACCGTTCAGGGTAATGGAAATGGTATCTTTTTCTTTGGAAGCCTTAATCAGATCATTGACAGCATCCCAGCCTTTCTTCTGGAAACTTCCCTCAATGTAAGGTTCTCCGTCACCAAGTTTACCGAGGGTTTTTGTATCCTGATGTTTGCACCGCTTACAGGTGTAAGTTATGATTCCGTCAGTTTCTGCAGTTGGTTCTGTAGTGATAACGCCACTGTCATAGTCATGGCCGTATGCGGAAATGGTGTATCCATAGGAAATTGTTTCATTACAGTCTTTACAGTAGGTATCTCCGCTATATCCGCTGGAAGTACAGGATGGAGAGGAGTAGTAACGTCCTGCGGTGTGTTCGTGTGTACATTTACTTCTCGTGATTGTGTAAGTAACAGTTTCTCTTTCATAATTGCCTTTGCCTGCATCAGAACCGTTATAAACTGCGATAACAGAATTACTTCCTAACTGTAAATACTTAGAAGAATCTTGCCAGTTCCAGTTTGTGGGTAAGTTAGTGGTTATATCTGCAACTTTCTTACAAGTCCATGGAACGAATATCTGGGGGTCCAAAGGAAGATTTGCTATCTTTGCTGGAGAGATTGTTGCTTGAATTTCACCAGAAAACCATGGCTCATAATTATCTTTGCTGATACGTATCCATACTTTTGTTTTTTTAGAATCAGATACGTTTTTTACTTTTGGACAGGTTGTATTCCAGTTAGGAGTTCCGGTTTCTGTTGAATATTCGACCTTACTGTCATCTGGATAGACTGAAACGTCATTTATAACTGGGTGCTCACTGCCATCATATGTTCCACTATATGCTGTAATTTTGATGGAATTTTCATTAAATGTTGCTGGTTTAATTGTAAGTTTTCCGGGAGTTGCATTTATAGTATAATTTTTAGTTGTATAATACATCGTGATTGGCCAAGTTGTGTTGGCGGCTGTATCTTTATTTGCCGTAGTTGTAAGCGTTATACCTAAAATGTCGGTAGTATCATTAGCAACTAGAGATGTATTTGGAGATATTAAATAGGTTAATTCAGGATTATTTTCTCCATATTTCCTTTCTATATCATTAATTGAAATATTAAGGTTTCGAGGCTTGATCGTGAAAGTCCAAGACTCATCTGCAAAAATGTTTCCTGCTATATTTGCCGTTACGGTATAAGTTCCTGCATTGATAGCCTCATCTGATTGCTGACCATCATCTTTATTATAATAGGACAGTTTAATTTCATCTTTTATATCTTCAATATTGCATTTTAAAGGGGCTTTTTGCGCTGTTCCATCATATGTTAAATTCGATGGCTTAGTAAATGTAAAGTTCCGATTTGTAATAGGCTTGAATTCATTATTATTATTATTTTTGTCAAAATAATAGGTTTGTGTTGTATTTCCGACAGAAATAGTATGCGTTTCACCGGTTAGCCATGCGTACAGCGGATCGACTGCTTGGTGATTCTTGGGTTCCCATGACGTAGGATTTCTATCAATTATTACAGCCTCAGATTTTGGATTTTCAATAGTACAACAGTAAACGTCGTCCCCTTGGGTGTTTTTGGGGGAGCTGGATACGGAAGAGGCTTTTACCGAGCCGCCATTAATAGTAATCTGGTTACTACTGATGCCTTTTTCCGTCTCATTCGCGGAAGATGCAGTTACCGAGCCGCCATTGATAGTAAGTGAACCACTTTCGATACCAGTTCCGAGTGTGGAAGAGGCTTTTACCGAGCCGTCTTCGATAGTAAGTGACTTACTTTTGATACCAGTTCCGGATGTGGAAGATGCAGTTACCGAGCCGCCCTTGATAGTAAGTGAACCACTTCCGATATCGATACCAGTTCCGGATGAGGAAGATGCAGTTACCGAGCCGCCCTTGATAGTAAGTGAACCACTTCCGATACGGATACCAGTTCCGGATGTGGAAGATACAGTTAAACTGCCACTATTGTTTTGGGAATATATTGTAGGAAGAGAAAATTCCATCTTCAAAGCTGATTCGTAACTATTAGAGTTTTGCGTTTCTAGGAAGTTGTTATTTTCTAAATATATATTGACGATGTTATAAGTTTGTATGTCCAGTGCTGGCACTAAGTCAGCAACAATATATACATTGTTCAGATAAATATTAGTTTCTCTAGACGTTCTAATGCGAATGGGGACTGTGGTTGGAGAATTAATGTTACCACTACCTTTAAATCTGTACGAACCGCCGCCGTTGATTTTGTCTATTTCCAATCTTCCAGTTTCAGCGTCATAATATTCAGAGTTAGTAGGATCAGTTAAATCAATGTCTATTGTAGATTCCGTTACATCAGTAGTAGCTGGTGCAATATTTGTTTCACTACTAAATTCAGGTACACTCTCCGAAGCAAAAACAGATAGTTCTTCTTCTGCTGACTCCTGATTGGTATCAGTAAAGACCTCGGATACTTCTTCCGGATTCCCGGAAGTAAATTCCTGCGCAAATATAGTCTGGGGGGGCATGTTTGTGGAACACAGTGCAAGTGCCATAACCCCGGCTAATAATTTCTTTCTCATAAAGATCGCCTCCCTGTTATAAAATATATGTTTATAGGGATATTATACATCATGGAATGAAATTATATAATGCCCGTTAGAAGGCAAAAAAGTGCCTTTTTGCCATTATTTATTTACAAATGGTTTCAGTTCTTCGCGTTTTTCTATACCCAACAGATGGAAAATGCGGGAAAGATAATGTTTGATCGTATTGGGGGACAGAGACAGTTGTTTTGCGATTTCCTGATTGGTCCAGCCTTTGCTTGCGAGCATGGCTATGGAGTATTCCATAGGCGTCAGTTTATCTGTAACAGAGGACTGAAGCTGTGGATTATGAATAGCCATCCAACCACGACTGAAAGCAATAACTGCCTGGGAAAGCTGTCTGTAACTTTCCGGTTCTGCAGGTTTGATGCAGGCTTCAATCTGTCCAAGCATCAATCCATGATGTTCGATAAACGGTTCCAGAAATCCATCCGGTTTTGCCATGTTCCATGCTTTTATCAGAGCTTCTCTGGCCTCATCCTGCTGCTTCAGGTTGATCAGACACATAATAATCACGCAGTAGAGATATTCCATGGCAACAGGATAACAGCCGTCAAGCATCAGAAAGACAGACTGGCATAATCCCAGCGCCCGTTTATATTCTTTGTGAAGATAAGCGTTATGAGCGAGGATATAAACAGCATAAGCGCGAAGCCCTGAGGGTAAAGATGGCAGAAAATCCTGAAGAGGAGGAAGTCCGTCTGTGGGAAGATGCATCAGTACCATGGCCAGATAGTTGGCAAAAACACAGGAGGCCATGATTCCTTTTGGTGCAGAACTGTCTTTTGCGAGAAGAAGACATTCCTGAATATTTCTGAATCCCATTCTGGAAGCAGATGGATTGCCCAGAGTAAGATTGGAAAAAGAATATAAAAGTGCTGCGGACAGGCGAAGACAGAGATCCTTGTCCTGGAGATAAAGTTCCGCAATACTTCTGCATTCTTCTGCACGTCCGGAGAAATAATATAATTCAGCCTGTGCAATCTGCCGTTGATCCGGATCCTGAAAATTATCCACAGTAGCCTGTGCCTGTCCGGGAGTAAAAGAACTGTTCATCAAGGGCATAAGACGGGAAAGAGCAGAATCCTGAAAATTATCTGATGAATTCATTATAAAAACACATCCTTATATAATAGTAACAAACCGGAACCGGTATCAGCGTAAACAGTCCGGTGTAAATATGAGAATTAAAAGGAAGCCCTGTCTGGCAGTGCAGCGGGCTTCATTATTATTGTCTGTTAAGGAAATAAAATTAACATCCTCTTGATTTCATAAAGTCAAGAACCTCTTCTTTGGTGGACATAACGCGAAGAGCACCCTTGCGTGTGGTGATCAGAGAAGCTGCCGCATTTGCGAATGTGAGCAGTTCTTTTAAGTTTTCTTCTGTCAGATTGTCCAGACCATGTTCCAGAACATAATTTAAGGAACTTGCGCAGAAGGTATCGCCTGCACCTGTTGTTTCGATAGTCTTTTCCTGAAGGAAAGGAGCAGCCTCTACTTTCATGTCTTTGTAGTAAGCGCGGCTTCCGTCTTTTCCAAGTGTGATAAGGATAAGCGGAATGTTATATTTCTCTTTCAGAAGTGCGGCGCCTTTGTCATAGTCTGTAGTTCCGAACAGGAATTCAACTTCGTTATCTGAGATTTTCAGAATATCGCATTTGCCAAGGCCGTATTCGATCTCTGCCTTTGCGTCATCCAGAGATTTCCATAATGGCGGACGAAGGTTCGGGTCGAAGCTGACGATACATCCGGCTTCTTTTGCAACATCGATGGCATAGCGGGTTGCTTCGCGTACTCCTTCGTGAGTGGAAGAAAGAGTTCCGAAGTGGAAGATTCTGGAATCTCTGATCAGGTCTTCCTGGATTTCGTCTTTGGTAAGCATCATATCTGCACCCGGGTTACGGTAGAAGGAGAAATCTCTGTCTCCGTCAGGATAAGTATGTACAAAGGCAAGTGTTGTGTGTACCTCGTTGTCGATCACAAGGTTGCGGGTGTCGATCCCTACTTCCTCTACGGCATTCTTAAGCTGGGTTCCGAACATGTCGTTTCCGACTTTGCCGATGAATGCAGTTTTTTTGCCAAGCTTCTCAAGCATTGCAAGCACGTTGCATGGAGCACCGCCCGGATTGGCTTCCAGCATTGGATTTCCCTGTGCGCTGTTTCCGTTTTCAGTAAAGTCAATCAATAATTCGCCTAATGCGGTTACGTCAAAGGCTTTGTTTCCCATTTTGTATCCTCCTTGTTGTGATGGAAAGAAGCATAGTATCCGGAACAAGATTCTTTCCATAGTTAATAACATAAATTTAGCGCAGGAAAGGGAATTTGTCAAACAATTTTCTTTATTTTTTTGTGCAAAGATGCTAAAATAAACATAACTTGATTTGTTATTGTTTACAGGTGACGTTTAATGTACCATAAATACGCTGCCGGTAAGGGTAACCGATCATCGTATTTCTGACAATCGGGGAGGTAACGCAGCTATGGACGAAAAAGTATACGGCTATATGGACTGGCCGAGGATTGAAGCTATTGTGTATGGAGAGGAAACTGCTCCCAGAGATGTGATGGGACCAAGGATCACACAGGACGGAGTTCTTATTCAGGGATTTTTTCCTGATGCAGAGGAAGTAAGTGTGATCAGCGGAAAGAAAACCTATGTCTGCGAGAAAGAGGATGAGGCCGGATATTTTGCAGTATTGCTTCCTGTACGCAAGGTGCCGGAATACAGATTTCTTATAAAAATGGGAGAGACAGAGACAGAATGTTATGATCCCTATGCTTTTCCATGCCAGATCACAGAGGAAGAGGAGAAGGCTTTCTGCGCAGGTGTTTATTATGAGGCATATAAGAAGCTGGGCGCTCATCCTGTGGAGATTAAAGGAGTGAAAGGTACTCTTTTTGCTGTCTGGGCTCCGAACGCAGTGAGCGTAAATATCGCAGGTGATTTTAATGGATGGATCGGACGTGCGACTATTATGCATCGTATGCCTATGTCCGGTATCTTTGAGCTGTTTGTACCCGGGGTAGAGGCAGGGACACATTATAAATATGAAATTAAAGTCAAAGGCGGCGAAGTTCTGTTAAAGGCTGATCCTTATGGGAACAGTGCAGACCATGATCCTGAGGGAGCATCTGTGGTAGCAGATGTAAGTGCTTTTCAGTGGAATGACGGAGACTGGATGAAAGAGCGTCACAGATTTGATGACAGGAAACAGCCGGTTTCTATATATGAAACATCTCTGGAGGAATGGAAATCCGCTGAGGAGCTGGTGGAATTTCTGGCAGAGGAAGATTTTACCCATGTGGAACTCCATCCTGTGATGGAATACCTGGATGATATTACAGGTGGTTATTCTACATATGCATATTATGCACCTACTTCCAGATTTGGAAGCGTGGCGGATTTTCAGAAGCTGGTAGATGAACTGCATCAGGCAGGAATCGGTGTGATCCTGGACTGGACACCTGCACAGTTCCCGCGTTATGCCTCCGGTCTGGAGAAATTTGACGGAACACCTCTTTATGAGAGACAGAATCCGGCAGAGGCCATTCATCCGTTCTGGGGAACATTGCTCTATAATTACGGAAGCCCGATGGTGAAGGACTTCCTGATTTCCAATGCCTGCTTCTGGGCTGAGGTCTACCATGCTGACGGTCTGCGTATGGACGATGTGGATGCCATGCTGTATCTGGATTATGGCAGAAATCCGGGAGAGTGGACACCTAATATTTACGGAACCAATGAAAATCTGGATGCTCTGGAATTTCTGAAGCATCTGAATTCTGTGATAAAGGAGAGAAATCCCGGATTGCTTTTAGTTGCTCAGGAGAACGGACTCTGGCCGGAGCTGACAGACAGTGTGGAGAATGATCATCTGGGATTTGACTATAAGTGGAGTGGCGGATGGACAAAAGATCTGCTTGAATATCTGAGCAAGGATCCTATTGAGAGAAAGAATTACCATGATCAGCTGACTATGTCCATGCTCTATGCATACTGCGAACATTATATTCTGACGCTTGGCAGCAGGGATGTTGGTACATTGAAGGATTTCGCGGATAAGCTGCCGGGAAGTGAAGAACAGAAGAATGCGCAGATCAGAGAGGCTTATGTTTATATGATGCTTCATCCGGGATGCAAGATGATGGCACCGGATAAAGATATGCCAAAGGAACTGGAAGTATTTGTCAAAGACCTCAATAATATGTATCTTGCTCATCCTGCACTTTATCAGCTGGATGATGAATATGATGGATTTGAATGGGTTCAGCTGATGAAGTATGAGGAGAATGTGCTCGCATTCATGAGAAAGACAGAGAAACCGGAAGAAACTGTTCTGGCTGTCTGCAATTTCGCGGCAATCCCATATGAAAACTACAATGTGGGAGTTCCTTTTGCTGGCAAATATAAAGAAATCTTTAACAGTGATGATAAAAAGTACGGTGGTAATGGTGTAGTAAATACGAGAGTTAAAGCAGCGAAGAAGGCTGAGTGTGATGAGAGAGAGTATTCCATCACATTGAAGCTTCCGGCACTTGGCGTGGCAGTCTTTACCTGCACTCCGGAAGAAACTGAGAAAAAGCCTGCTGCCGAGCACAGCCAGATCAAGAAATCCATCACCAAGACAAGAACTGTACGCAAGGCTGCCGGGAAAACAAAAGCAACTGTAAAAACTGCAGTGAAACCGGTGACGAAAAAGGTGACAAAAGAAGCACCCCAAATAGTGAATAAAACGGAGGAGAAAATACCGGTCAAAAAGGACTTGACAGAGAAGAAATAATATTATAAACTAAATGCTGTGGCTGTCAGAATTATCAATTTCTGCCAGATTACAGCATAAGCTGAAATAGCTCAGTCGGTAGAGCACTTCACTCGTAATGAAGGGGTCGTGAGTTCGAGTCTCATTTTCAGCTTGAAAGATATTGGGCAATTGTAATTTTATAGAAAATCCGCTATACTGAAAAGCAGAGTATAGTGGATTTTTTATGTTTTTATGGAGGTGCGTATGGTGAGTACCTTAAAATTACCGGTAGGAATTGAAATGATTGTAAAGAGAAATTTACGTTACTGTCCACACGCCACTATCCCGCGAGGTGTTTTGGCATGAATATGCAAAAATCCCGAGACATACAAGCCAAAATTCCATTGCCGCAGGCAATCTGGAATGAATTTTGGCTAAGTTACTGTGAACGGAGTGAACAGTAACAAATTTACTTGACAATCTCGGGCCTATCCTTTAATATAACTTTTGGATTATACCAAATAAATAATGACCGGGAATCTATCAAGAAGAATGGTTGATTTCCGGTTTTCTTATGTGGACATCATGGTCAGGAGTGCACGCAGACTGGATGGAACAGGACGGACCGGATATATCTATAATTGGAAAAATGGACATATACAGATGCGAAACCATGCAGAGACTGGCACTGTAACAGGCGTCAGCATTGGCATAAACCGATGTAGGGGCGAGAGCTTTTACGCGTGGTTTCGTATCTTTTTTAGTATAAAGAGGTATCTTTTTTACATGAAAGGAGCTGAGTATAATTGGCAGAGATTTCACTTGAACTGAAGGAGATAAAGAAAAGTTTTACAGAAGGCGAAGCAGTTCTGGATAATATCAGTCTTGAGATCAGTAAAGGGGAGTTTATTACTTTGCTGGGATCTTCGGGATGCGGCAAGACGACAACATTGCGAATCATTGCCGGTCTGGAACAGCCCGATGCAGGAAGTGTCTGGCTGGATGGCAGGGAGGTGACAGGTCTGGAGCCGAACCAGAGGGATGTGAATACGGTATTTCAGAATTATGCCCTCTTTCCGCATATGAATGTTGCGGAGAATATTGGCTATGGTCTGAAACTGAAAAAAGTTCCTAAGAGTGAGATCAGGAAAAAAGTTTCTCAGATGCTGGAACTGGTGCAGCTTGAAGGATATGAAAAAAGAAAGCCTTCCGAACTCTCGGGCGGTCAGAAACAGAGAGTTGCCATTGCGAGAGCACTGGTGAATAATCCCAAGGTACTGCTTCTGGATGAGCCGCTGGGAGCACTGGATCTGCAGCTTCGCCGTGCGATGCAGATAGAACTGAAGCATCTGCAGAAGAAACTGGGAATTACATTTATCTATATCACTCATGATCAGGAAGAAGCTATCAATATGTCTGACAGGATCGCGGTGATGAAGGACGGACGTATAGAGCAGATCGGAACACCGGATGAGATCTATAATCATCCAAAGACCAGTTATGTGGCAACATTTGTAGGAAATGCAAATATCCTGCATGGGGTTGCAGAGAGTATTCAGGGAGAGAATGCAATCGTAAAGATTGGAAATGACAGGGTAATTGTAAAGCTTGAAACAAGTCAGCAGGATACAGGGGATACAAGGGCAAAACAATACCTGGCAGCAGGAGAGAAAGTAACTCTGGCTGTGAGAAGCGAAAATATATTGTTGCAGGAAACTGCTGTAATCGGTGATACCGGTACAGATCACAGAGACACTGTTGATATAAGTGTGTCAGGCGGTGGTTTGGATGCACATAATAAGAATAGTGTATCAGGTTTACAGGCAACTGTTACAGAGAAGAACTTTGCAGGAGGTCAGCTTCGTGTAACTCTGAAGCTGAGTGATGGTACACAGTTGATCGCCAGCAGATACGGAATCGACGCATCCGTCGCAGAAGGCCAGACAGTAAGATGCAGTTTTCTGCCGACAGATGTAGTACTGGTAGACAGGGAGGACATTCATGAAGAAGCGTAGAAACCGTTCTGACAGTTCTGCATGGATGGCACTTCCACTGTACATTTTTACCATTGTGTTTGTGGTATGCCCCCTTATCTATATGGTGGCGCTGAGTTTTGCTACGCCGTCCAGAGGATTTGGGGTGACCTGGAAATTTACGCTGGACAATTACAGAAATATTCTGGAACCTGTATACCTGAATACATTTGTGGAATCACTGAACCTGGCATTTACCAGTACGATAGTGATCGCTTTGATCGGCTATCCGTTCGGGTATTTCATGGCGAGGCTGCCGGAGCACAGAAAGAAAAAGGCACAGCTTCTGTTGTCCACGCCGTTCTGGGTAAATTCCCTGATTCGTCTGTATGGTTGGATCATTATTCTGCAGAAAAAAGGACTTTTGAATTTTGTATTGATAAAACTCGGGATCATTGAGAAACCGCTGTCCATCCTGTACAGCTATCCGGCAATTGTGATCGGTATGATTTATGTGCTTCTCCCGTTTATGATCATGTCTGTATACTCCAGCGCAGAGAAGCTGGACTGGTCTTATGTGGAGGCTGCCAGAGATCTTGGGGCATCCAGACTGCAGGCATTTTTTACTATAACACTGAAGCTTACACTGCCTGGGCTGCTTTCAGGTGTGATCCTGACTTTTGTGCCATCCATGGGACTGTTTTTTATTGCAGATATTCTGGGCGGAAATAAAGTGGTACTTGTGGGAAGTCTGATCCAGGATCAGATGACAAGAGGAAGTAACTGGCCCTTTGCAGCAGCACTTGCTGTGGTGATGATGGTACTTACAACTGTACTGATCATGATTTACAGGAAAGTGACAAATGCCAGAGAACTGGAGGGAATCGGATGAAAAAGAATTCAAGATTTGCCGGATTTTATATGGGGCTGATTTTCTTCCTGATGTATCTCCCTATTGCAGTAGTGATCGTTTTCTCATTTAATGAATCCAAACTGCCAGTGAAATTTACAGGCTTTTCCCTGAAATGGTATCAGGAACTTTTCCATGACAGAGCAATGCTGGAAGCACTGGTGAACAGTCTGATCCTTGGGGTATTAAGCTGTCTGGTTAGTGCAGTGATCGGTACTCTGGGTGCAGTTGGGTTATCAAGGATTCACTGGAAGTCAAAAGGGGCGCTGGAATACATTTCCATATTGCCGTTAATGATACCGGAGATCATCCTTGGTATGGTGCTGATGGCGTTCTTTTATATGCTGAACCTGCCCTTTGGCATGCTGACACTGTTAATAGGTCATACGGTATTCTGTGTGCCTTATATTCTGATGGAAGTGAAGGCAAGACTGGCAGGCATGGATCCGGCGCTGGAAGAGGCAGCCAGAGATCTGGGGGCAGGACCTTTCCGGGCTTTCCGGGATATTACGCTGCCCTTAATTATGCCGGCGGTAATTTCAGGTTCGCTGCTTGCGTTTGCCATGTCTATGGATGATGTGGTAATAAGTATTTTTGTGAACGGACCGCGTTTGTCTACGCTGCCGATCAAGGTGTACACACAGCTGAAAACAGGAGTGACGCCGGAGATCAATGCGTTGTGTACCATTCTGCTGGCAGCTACACTGGTTATTTTTATTGTTTATTCACTGATAACAAAGAAGAAAAAATAAATGCTATAGCAACAAAAATAGAATACATTCAGAGGAAGGAAAAGATGATGAACAAACTGATTGAGTTAAAAAATCTGACCAAGAATTTTGATGATCAGCAGGTTTTGCGCGGCATCAATCTGGATATTTACGAAAAGGAATTCCTGACGCTTTTGGGACCCAGCGGATGTGGAAAGACAACCACTCTTCGAATCATTGCAGGCTTTGAAGAACCAAGTGACGGAGAAGTACTGTTTAACGGGATTGAGATTTCCAAGCTTCCCCCGTACAAGAGAGAGGTTAATACTGTGTTTCAGAAGTATGCTCTTTTTCCTCATTTAAATGTGGCGGAGAACATCGGTTTCGGGCTGAACCTGAAGAAGGTCGATAAAACTGTCATCGCCCAGAAGGTGGAGCGTATGCTGAAGATGGTTGGTCTGGAAGGCTTTGGGAAAAGAGATGTAACTCTGCTCTCCGGTGGACAGCAGCAGCGAGTGGCCATTGCCAGAGCTCTGGTAAATGAGCCGAAGGTTCTGCTTTTAGACGAGCCCCTGGGTGCACTGGATGCAAAGATCCGTAAACAGATGCAGGTAGAATTAAAGAAGATCCAGCAGGAAGTTGGTATCACTTTCATTTATGTTACCCATGACCAGGAAGAAGCCCTGTCCATGTCAGATACGGTTGTTGTTATGAATAACGGTGAGATTCAGCAGATCGGTTCGCCTACAGATATCTACAATGAGCCGGAAAACCGTTTTGTTGCAGGCTTTATCGGTGAATCCAATATTATCGAGGGAACCATGATCCGTGATTATCTGGTTGCTTTTGACGGATTTGAGTTTGAATGTGTGGATAAGGGATTTGAAGATAATGAAGAGATTGAAGTTGTATTAAGACCTGAGGATCTGGATATCGTAGATCCCGGTCAGGCGAAGATCAGGGGAATCGTGCGGAATATTACGTTCAAGGGTGTACATTATGAGATCCTTATTGAAACAAAACTTCGTACTTATATGGTTCATACCACAGATTATGCGGAAGTCGGAAGGGAAGTGGGACTGAAATTTGGGCCTGAAGACATCCATGTTATGTGTAAGATGGGAAGCTACTGATGAAACAGTACAGAAATCTTATCAAACCATATCTTGTGTGGGCATTTGTGGTCATTGTCATCCCGCTGATACTGATCGCATTATATGCATTTACAGAAGATGGAAATGAGGTGCTGACGTTCTCCTTTACCCTGGAGAATTTCCGCAAATTCCTGGAAGCAACGTATATGAGCGTTATTTTCAAGTCCTTTAAGCTTGGAATCCTGACGACGGTCATCTGTCTGGGACTTGGCTATCCGCTGGCATATATTATTTCCAAATGTCCGGAGAAATCCCAGAGTCTTCTGATCCTGCTGGTAACTATTCCGGAATGGATCAATATGCTTCTGCGTACTTATGCATGGATGAACCTGCTGTCGGACAATGGTATCATCAACCATTTGCTTGGATTACTGGGGATTTCCCCGGTGACAATGATGTATACAGACTTTTCCGTAGTGGTTGGTCTGGTCTGTAACTTTATGCCGTTTATGATCATCCCGATCCATACATCCCTGAGCAAAATGGATAAATCCTTTATCGAGGCTGCCTATGACCTGGGGGCAAATAAATTCCAGACCTTCACAAAGGTTATCTGGAAATTGTCCATCCCCGGCGTGCTCAATGGAATCATGATGGTATTCCTGCTGTCTATTTCCACATTCGTTATTCCGAAACTTCTCGGAGGCGGACAGTACATGCTGATCGGTAACCTGATCGAGTCTCAGTTTATCTCAGTTGGTGACTGGAACTTCGGAAGTGCGATTTCTCTGATTCTGGCTGTGCTCATTCTGATCTTTATGAGCCTGATGAAGAAGATGGATAAAGATGAATAAGGGAGGACGGCATGAAACGTAATAATAAATTTTTCTCAATGTTATATGTAGTACTCTGCCTTGCTTTCTTTTACCTGCCGATCCTGGTGACGATGATCTTTTCCTTTAACTCATCCAAGTCACTGACCAGATTTACAGGCTTTTCCCTGCGCTGGTATCAGGAACTTCTCGGTAACGGGGAAGTAATTAAGGCAGTTTATGTATCTGTTACCATTGCGATCATTGCGACCATTGTTTCTACAATACTTGGAACCATTACAGCGATCGGTTTATCCAAATCAAAGAAGGTAATCAAGGAACTGCTTTTGAATATTAATAATATCCCTATCCTGAATCCTGAGATCGTAACTGCCATCAGCCTGATGCTCTTGTTCTCTTCTCTGGGATTTCGAAAAGGGTATCTGACTATGCTGCTGGCACATATTGCATTCTGTACCCCGTATGTAATTACCAGCGTTTATCCGAAGGTAAGGGCTCTGGATCCAAATATGGCAAATGCTGCCATGGACCTTGGGGCAACACCTTTTCAGGCTCTGACAAAGGTTATCGTGCCGATGATCAAAGAGGGTATTTTCGCAGGCGCGCTGCTTGCATTTACCATGTCATTTGATGATTTCGTTATTTCCTATTTCGTATCAGGAAATGGTGTAAAGAATATCTCTATTGTTGTATATAATATGACAAAGCGTATCAATCCGACGATTAATGCTTTGTCAACCATCGTGATCGTAGTCATCATCGTGGTACTGCTTTTGTCCAATCTGCTTCCGAAGTTTAAGAATAAAGCCAGAAAGCTGAACAGGAAAGCAGTAAAAATTGTCTCTGCAGTTCTGGTTGTTGCCGTTACGGCAGGGCTGATCAAATGGGGATTCGTGGCGCAGTCCACTCATGTGCTGAAAGTTTACAATGCAGGAGAGTACATGGATCTTTCCCTGCTGGAGGATTTCGAAAAAGAATATGATTGTACCATCGTATACGAGACTT
The DNA here is from genome assembly GCF_025148125.1 of Blautia wexlerae DSM 19850. Taxonomy (NCBI): domain Bacteria; kingdom Bacillati; phylum Bacillota; class Clostridia; order Lachnospirales; family Lachnospiraceae; genus Blautia; species Blautia wexlerae. The sequence goes on along the minus strand of NZ_CP102267.1, from coordinate 2,524,917 downwards.
TTGAGTCAAATGAGATGATGTACACCAAGCTTTCAAGCGGTGAGACTTATGATGTACTGATCCCGTCTGATTACATGATTGAGAGACTGATCAAAGAAGAATATCTGCAGGCACTTGACTGGAAAGAAATTCCGAATAAGAAAAATCTGCTGAATGATGTCATGAACCAGAGCTATGATCCGGGCAACCGTTATTCCTGTCCGTATTTCTGGGGAACAGTAGGAATCCTTTATGATAAGACAGTAGTAGATGAGGCTGATCTGAAAGATGGCTGGAATCTTCTGTGTAATCCGAAATATAAAGGAAATATTTACATGTATGATTCTGAGAGAGATTCCTTTATGATAGCATTAAAAGCACTTGGGTATTCCATGAATACTACAAATGAGTCTGAGATCGAGGAGGCTTATCAGTGGCTGATCGATCAGCGTGACACTATGGATCCGATCTATGCAGGTGATGATGTGATCGACAACATGATTTCAGGAAACAAAGCGCTGGCAGTTGTGTACTCCGGAGATGCATCTTACATTATCAGTGAAAATCCGAATCTGGACTACTTTACACCGGAACAGGGAACCAACAGATGGTATGATGCAATGGTTATCACAAAGGACTGCAGCGAAGTACAGCTTGCCCATGAATTTATTGATTTTATGATCAGTGATAAATCTGCTCTTTCCAATACGGAAGAAGTAGGGTATACTTCTACAGTGAAGAGTGCTTTTGAAACCATGAAGGAGGGGGACTATGCCGGGATCAGTTCTTATATTCCGGATACAACCAACCCGAATAACGAAATCTTTGCTTATCAGCAGCCAAAGATCAAGCAGAAATTTGCGGAACTCTGGACAAAAGTAAAAGCAAAGTAAAAAAGGATAGCCGTTGTCTGCCGATACGGTGGAAGGTGGACAGTGACTGATACAGACAACAATGCAGAGCATAAGAAGGGAGATCATTTATGAAAAAAAGAGTACTTGCAGTAGTGATGTGTGCATTAATGGCAGGAACAGCATTCACCGGATTCAAGGATGCAGGAGATGATAAAGAACTTGTACTTTTTACATGGGAGGGAATGTTCCCGCAGGAAGTTCTGGATGATTTTGAAAAAGAGACAGGAGTTAAGGTTGTTTATTCAAACTTCGATACAGATGAAACCATGCTTGAGAAGCTTTCCATGGCAAAGGGCGGCGACTATGATATTGTAATCGCAGATGATTATATTCTGGAAACTGCGATCCAGGAAGGACTTGCAGAGAAGCTTGACAAGGATTCTCTGGAGAATATCGGAAATATCAACCCATTATATCAGGGACAGTTCTATGATCCAGACGATGAATACACAGTTCCTTACGGAGCAGGCATCCCGCTGATCGTTTATGATCCGGAACAGGTGGATATTGATATCAAAGGATATAAAGACCTCTGGGATCCGTCTCTTGAGGACAGCATTGCACTGACTGCAAACTATCGTGTGATCAATGGTATCACCCAGCTTTCCATGGGCGAGAGCATGAATGAAGAGGACGTTGACGTGATCAAGAAGACAGGAGAGAAGCTTCTGGAACTTGCTCCGAATGTACGTCTGATCCAGGATGACAATACACAGAATGCACTTCTCAACGGAGAAGCAAGTGTTGCATTTCTTTATACCTCTCAGGTAACAGCTGCTCTGGCTGAGAATCCTGATCTGAAGGTGGTATATCCGGAAGAAGGACTTGGATTTGGTATTATGGGTATGTTTATTCCAAGTGAAGCGCCGGATAAAGATGCGGCATATTCTTTCATGGATTACATCATGCAGCCGGAGGTTGCAGCGAAATGCACAGACTATATCGGCTATTACAGCACAAATAAAGCAGCAGATGAGCTGGTAAATCCGGATCTGGTAGTTCCGGATGACGTTACAAAGGGCGAGATCGTCCAGAATGTAAGCCAGGACGCAGACGCACAGTATCAGAAGAACTGGACTGAATTTAAGGCTGCCTGCGACTAAGGGGTTAATCAACTAAGGAGTTAATATGGATGTTTACAAGGGAACCGGTGCCTTTTCCGGAATTGCCATCGGTAAGATACTGTATTATCATAAAAGCGAATATCAGATGCGCCAGTACGAAATCACAGATGTGAAAACAGAGCTGAATATTTTCCGGCAGGCGCGCACCAGAGTCATGGAACAGCTGGAGGATTTATATGAAAAAAACTGCATAATTCAGGGAACCCAGGCAGAGATTTTTCTCAGACAAAAGAATCTGCTGGAGGGAAAAAGCTTTCAACGTGCCATTGAGAGTGTCATACAGAGTGAAAAAGTAAATTCTGCCTATGCGGTAATGACTACAAGGGATGAGATGCTTAAGACTTTCAGAACTCTGGAAGAGCCTGCGATTAAAGAACGGCTGGATAATATGCGGGAGATTTCCGACCGCCTGATCGGTGAACTGGGAGGTATCTCTCCCAGGATAGATCTTGGGGATGAGCCTGTGATCGTTGTGACGGAGAGTATTACGCCAACAGAACTGATGGAGATGGATAAGGATAAACTGATGGCTATTGTTACCCATCATGGTTCCGACATGTCTCATGCTGCCATTATGGCAAAAACAATGAATATACCGGCTCTGCTGGAAATTGACACAGATTCGGAGTGGGACGGACGGCAGGCTATTGTGGACGGATATACCGGAACTTTGTATATTGATCCGGATGAAGAGGTAAAAAAAGAATATGAGATCCGCAGGCAGGCTGATAAAGAAGAAAGAGAAGAGCTTCTGAAATTAAGGAGAGAACCGGATATCACAAAAGATGGCAGAAAAATTGAAATCTATGCCAATATCGGAAATATGGACGACCTGAACAGTGTGCTGTATTACGGAGCTGCCGGGATTGGTCTTCTGCGCAGTGAATTCCAGTATCTTGGAAGAGAAAATTATCCTCGTGAAAATGAGCTGTTTCTTGCATACAAAAAGATTGCGGAGACCATGGGAGAAAAGCTCACTGTGATCCGTACGGCAGATCTCGGAGCAGACAAGCAGGCAGAATATCTGAATATCCCGGACGAGACAAATCCGATCATGGGGAACAGAGGAATCCGTCTCTGCCTTGACAGAAAAAGAATGTTCAAGGCACAGCTTCGGGCAATTTTCAGGGCGAGTGCATATGGAAATCTGGCGCTGATGTATCCGATGATCAGCTCAGAAGAGGAAATGGATGAGATTGAAGAAATTATCCGGGAAGTAAAGATCGGGCTGGATGAAAAAGGAATTCCGTATAAACATATTAAGACAGGAATCATGATCGAGACTCCGGCAGCAGTCATGATTAGCCGGGAGCTTGCCAGAAGAGTGGATTTCCTGAGTCTTGGAACCAATGACCTGAGTCAGTATACACTGGCGATGGACAGACAGAATCCGCTTCTGCGCAAGAAATATAATGACCATCACCCGGCAGTGCTGCGTATGATTCAAATGGTGATCGAAGCGGGACATGCAGAAAACAGACGTGTCTGTATCTGCGGGGAACTTGCAGCAGACACTGCCCTGACAGAAGAATTTCTGAGGATGGGTGTGGACTGTCTCTCTGTAGTGCCGGCATGTATTTTGCCGGTAAGAAAAGCACTGAGACAGGTGGATCTGTCCGGAGATGATAAAGGTGCGTGAATTTGGTGAAAAGTAAAGTGGTATTACTTCCCTGCCGGGAATATGATGAAGAAAAAATCTATATGCTGCTGAAACAGGGGCTGGATTTTCTGGGTGGAGTGGAGACTCTGATTCCAAAGGATGCGAAGATCCTGCTGAAGCCGAATCTGCTGAAAAAAGCAGAGGTAGAGAAAGCAGTGATCACACATCCGGTTGTAGTAGGAGTTTTTGCGGGAATCCTGCGTGAAAGTGGGTATGAGAATATTGTGCTTGCAGATTCCTGCGGTCATGGAACCACTCAGGCAGTGATTCGCGGAACAGGAATGGATACTTATCTGGAGAAATATCATATTCCGGCTGTTGATTATTCTGAGGGCGTGAAAACTGCTTATCCGCAGGGAGTCCAGGCAAAGGAATTTATCCTGCCAAAAGAACTGTTGGAGCAGGACTGTGTGATTTCCCTGAGCAAGATGAAAACACATGCATTAGAACGTATCACCGGTGCGGTTAAGAACAGCTATGGGTTTGTATATGGATTCTATAAAGCGAAGGGGCACACGCAGTACCCGAGTGCAGACAGCTTTGCCAGAATGCTTATTGATCTGAATAAATGTGTGGCACCGAAGCTGTATGTGATGGATGGGATCGTGGCCATGGAGGGCAACGGACCGGGTTCGGGAGATCCGGTTCCTATGAATGTACTGCTGATGTCCACAGATCCGGTTGCACTGGACAGTGTATTCAGCCGTCTGGTTTATCTGAAACCGGAGATGGTTCCGACGAACTATCATGGCGAGAAAATGGGACTTGGTACATGGAAAGAAGAGGAGATTACCCTTCTGACACCAGACGGGGAGATTTCCATGGCAGAGGCAGTGAAAAAATACGGAAATCCGGCTTTTAATGTAGACCGCACAGAAGTGCGAAAGAATATCTGGACAAGAATGGCGGGAGCGTTAAACATTTTTCAGAAAAAACCATATATAGAAGCTGATAAATGTGTCCGCTGCGGGATCTGTGTGCAGAGCTGTCCGGTTCCGGGGAAAGCTGTGGATTTCAGAAAAGGCAAAGGAAAGCCGCCGGTATATGATTACAGAAAGTGTATCCGCTGTTTCTGCTGCCAGGAGATGTGCCCGAAAAAAGCAATCAAAGTGAAGTAGATGAAAAGCAGATAATAAAAAGCGCAACTGTTTATAGAATTGCCATGGTATTTTCGCAGGATCAGGACAGAGGAAAGCCGGACAATTACCAAAAAGCACATAACAGAGGATGAGAATATCTCGGATTGAGACAGATTCTATCCTAAGTTATGTGCTTTTTTGAGTCATATCCCTCTTTAACCGAATCAGGAAAGTTCCCTGCTTTGGCTGCGAATATTCGTTATTCGTCTGACTATGGCTGTCGAAGATACAAAATCTATCTTCCGAGGCTTCTGCTTATCTCGCGGATGAATTCCGGAGTAGTACCACAGCATCCTCCGACAACAGACGCACCATTTTCGATCAGAACCTTCATATGTTCTGCAAAGCTTTTGGCGTCCATACTGTAAATGGCATTTCCCTGATCATCAATCGTCGGCATACCGGCATTAGGTTTGGCGATGACAGGAATGGATACGTTCTCTTTGATATTGCGGACAACGGATACCAGCTGGTCAGGTCCTACAGAACAGTTGATCCCAACTGCCACAGCACCTGCACCCTCAAGGGCGATCGCAGCCTCCACAGCATTTCCTCCGCTGAAAATGCTTCCGTCAGCTTCTACGGTCATTGTACACATTACAGGAAGAGAACTTATGGATGCAGCAGCATCCAGTGCAGCAAGTGTTTCCTCGATATTGATCATGGTTTCCGCAGCGATCAGATCAACACCTGCATCTTCAAGAACCTTAATCTGTTCACAGTATGTTTCATATGCCATCTCATAGGTGAGATCACCGGCAGGCTCCATCATCTTTCCGGTTGTGGTAATATCACCGGCAACATAGACCTTATGTCCTACTGCCTCTCTGGAAATATTTACAAGTGCATGGTTCATTTCCGCAAGCTTATCCTGCAGTCCGTGAAGTCCGAGACTGTAACGGTTTCCGCCGAAAGTAGGTGCGTATACGATCTGGCTTCCTGCTTCAACATAAGCCTTTTGCAGATTCTGCAGAACTTCTTTGTGCTCCATGATCCATGCTTCTGTACAGATTCCTCTTGGCATTCCGGCGGCCATAAGATTGGAACCGGTAGCACCGTCGAGCAGTACAACATCCTGTGTCAGCTTCTGAAATTCTTCTCTAGTCATGGAAATTTCCTCCTGTGTTTTTCTATGAAAGTCCTGAGTGGCTGCCATGAATCAGTCATGTCTGCATGGGTAAATTCGTGGATACCGGACAGGATGACTTTCATATACTGTGACATTATAGCACAGCTTTCAGGATAAATGGAGAAAATTAATAAATTTTTATTTCATATGATGCAGTAAAAATTTCATCCTTGTCCAGAGTGTTGATATATTTCTTTTCCGGAAGCTCGCCCTTAAATCCAAAATCATCACAGCGTCCCATCCATGGTTCAAGACATACAAAAGGAGAACCCGGGACGGACCAGATGCCAAAGCTTGGAAATCCATGACAGATCAGTTCCACATAAGGAGTTCCGTCAGGGAAAGCGATGCCGGCCTTTTCAATCTGGTCATCAAAAATAAGGGCATCTTTGTCAAACATGTGAGCATCGATAAGGCAGGAACCATTCTCAAGCTCCAGTGTATAAGCTTTATCTGCGACCGCGGTGCCTGATGACATGTCAATCAGCAGATAGGAGAGGGAATCCTGGCCGTCAAAAGTAAGATGATATTGCTCCTGGGAGCCAATTCCTCCGGCAGGTACATTGAATGCAGGATGGCCGCCAATTGTAAAATACATGGTTTCATCATTAAGGCTGATCACTTCCCAGCATACACTGACCTGGTTCTTCTCCAGAACATGCTTGATCTTCAGCTCAAAATCATATGGATAATTTTCTCTTGTGGCATCAGAAGATTTCAGCCTATGGGTGATGGAATCAGCAGTCATATCCACGCAGGTAAATTCGCTGTCTCTGGCAAACCCATGCTGACTGGAGGGATATTCGACTCCATTAATACGATAGTGATCCTCAAAATGACGTCCCACATTAGGGAAAAGAACCGGTGCGTGGCGTTTCCAGTAAGCCGGATCTGCCTGCCAGATCACTTCTCTGTTATGTACTTTATCAAAAATGCTGCAAAGCTCAGCACCATGATCATCTACAGATACTCTAAGATAGTCGTTTTCAATTGTATGGATCATAAATGAATCCTCCTTGATCGATAAATATTGTGTAACTGTTCAGCTGGCAGTATTCTGCAAATCACCGAAGGTGATTTGAAATGCATTTTGGTTCGTAACTGCGAAGGTACCGAATAGTCACGGACATTGATGTCCGGCAATTTTCAAAAAGGTTTTGATTGCTATAAGTTGATGCCGGAATCAATCTGTCTATAAGTATAACACATGGGCTGGATTAATTATAGTTATAAATATACAAAAATAGATCTGAAATGTCGTGGTAAATTGAAAAATACACTGATATAGTGACGAAATACAGAAATCATATGTGTAAAAACCACAATAAATGATTGACGAATAAAAAAATATTTGTTACAATTTACCTCAACGAGTCCTGCGGGACCAGAGCGTGTCTGAAAAATTGTGACGCACATCTTGCGTAAAGCACTTTTCAGACACACTCTAAGACATAATGAACAAAACGTGAAAACAAGGAGGTCATTGCTATGGCGAAAAAAAGAAATATCATTGTTGGACAATCAGGAGGACCTACTGCAGTAATCAATTCCAGTCTTGCCGGAGTTTATAAGAATGCCATTGAACGAGGATTTGACAAAGTATACGGAATGCTTCACGGCATTCAGGGACTGTTGGATGAACAGTATATTGATCTGTCAACACAGATTCATTCAGAACTGGATATCGAATTACTCAAGAGAACACCATCTGCATTTTTAGGTTCCTGTCGTTACAAGCTTCCTGAGATTCACGAAGATAAAGCAATTTATGAGAAAATTTTTGAGATCTTAAATAAACTGGATATCTATGCGTTTATCTACATTGGCGGAAATGATTCCATGGATACGATCAAGAAACTGTCTGATTATGCGATTCTCACAGGACAGACTCAGAAGTTCCTTGGTGTTCCGAAAACAATCGACAATGACCTGGCGCTGACAGACCATACACCCGGATTCGGAAGTGCTGCAAAATATATCGGCGCATCCACAAAAGAAGTGATCCGCGATGCATTGGGACTTACTTATAAGAAAAATATGATTACGATCATGGAGATCATGGGACGTAATGCCGGATGGCTTACAGGTGCCACAGCACTGGCAAAATCTGAGGACTGCGACGGACCGGATTTGATCTATCTGCCGGAAGTGCCTTTTGATGTTGAGAAATTCCTTGCAAAAGTAAAAGATCTTCTGAATAAAAAAGCATCTATTGTAATCGCAGTTTCCGAGGGAATCAAGCTGGCAGACGGAAGATATGTATGTGAGCTTGGAAGCGTGGGAGACTATGTGGATGCATTTGGACACAAACAGCTTCAGGGAACAGCCACTTATCTGGCAAACTTCCTGGCAGCGGAGTGCGGATGCAAGACAAGAGCTGTTGAACTTTCCACATTACAGAGAAGTGCTTCCCATATGGCATCCAGAGTGGATATTGATGAAGCATTCATGGTAGGTGGTGCTGCAGTTAAAGCTGCAGATGAAGGTGACACAGGTAAGATGGTTGTTATCGACCGTGTTTCCGATGATCCCTACATGGCAGCTACAGGTATCTACGATGTACACAGAATCGCAAATGAGGAGAAACTTGTTCCGAGAGAATGGATGAATAAAGATGCTACAAACGTAACTAAGGATTTTGTAGACTATATTAAACCTCTGATCCAGGGAGATTATCAGCCTATTATGGTAAATGGTATGCCGAGACATCTGGTACTGAACATGAAAAAAGGCAGAAAGAAATAATTGATAAAAATTATAAACGGGCAGCCGGGCAGATCAACTTATCTGTTTTGCTTCCCGTTTTTTCCTGTTATATATGAGATGTGAGAGAAAAATGTAGATAAAGACCAGAATAAAGGACTGAGAAAACCTTAACAATAATAAGAATAATAAAATAAATCACATTATGCAGAATGTATAAAAATTTTAGCTAATTTTAGCAGAATAACCTTGACGAAATGACACAAATTCTATAAAATAATTATGTGCGTATAAGAAACATATATTTACTTATGTGCGAAAGGTGTGGCTGTTCAGTTACTTCACAACAGAATGCTGAATAGTTACAAAAGAACAATAATTTAGGAGGAAAATGTAAAATGGCAAAATGGGTTTACATGTTTACAGAAGGTAACGCTAATATGAGAAACCTTCTGGGTGGTAAAGGTGCCAACCTTGCTGAAATGACAAACCTTGGTCTTCCTGTACCTCAGGGCTTCACAATCACAACAGAAGCTTGTACTCAGTACTATGAAGACGGAAGACAGATCAATGATGAGATCATGGCTCAGATCATGGAAGCAATCACCAAAATGGAAGGAGTTACCGGAAAGAAATTCGGTGACAAAGAAAATCCTCTGCTTGTTTCCGTTCGTTCTGGTGCGAGAGCTTCTATGCCAGGTATGATGGATACTATCCTGAACCTTGGTTTAAATGAAGACGTTGTTAACGTACTTGCTGAAAAATCCGGCAATGCTCGTTGGGCATGGGACTGCTACAGAAGATTCATCCAGATGTACTCTGATGTAGTTATGGAAGTCGGAAAGAAATATTTCGAAGAACTTATCGATGAGATGAAAGCTAAAAGAGGTGTTAAGCAGGATGTTGAACTTACTGCAGAAGACCTTCATGAATTAGCTGAACAGTTCAAAGCTGAATATAAAGCAAAAATCGGTGCTGATTTCCCAACTGATCCTAAGGAACAGTTAATGGGTGCTATCAAAGCCGTATTCCGTTCCTGGGACAACCCACGTGCGAACGTATATCGTCGTGACAACGATATCCCGTATTCCTGGGGTACAGCAGTTAACGTACAGATGATGGCATTCGGTAACATGGGTGATGACTGTGGTACAGGTGTTGCCTTCACACGTGACCCTGCTACAGGAGCTAACGGTCTGTTTGGTGAATTCCTTACAAATGCTCAGGGTGAAGACGTTGTTGCCGGTGTTCGTACACCTATGCACATCTCCGAAATGGAACAGAAATTCCCGGAAGCATTCGTACAGTTCAAACAGGTTTGCGAAACACTTGAAAAACACTACAGAGACATGCAGGATATGGAGTTTACTGTAGAGCATGGTAAACTGTATATGCTTCAGACACGTAACGGTAAGAGAACAGCTCAGGCTGCTTTAAAGATCGCTTGTGACCTTGTTGATGAGGGAATGAGAACAGAAGAAGAAGCTGTAGCTATGATCGACCCACGTAACCTTGATACTCTTCTTCACCCACAGTTTGATGCTGCTGCTCTGAAAGCTGCTACACCAATGGGTAAAGGCCTTGGCGCTTCTCCTGGAGCTGCTTGCGGTAAGATCGTATTCACAGCTGATGACGCTGTTGAATGGGCTGAAAGAGGAGAGAAAGTTGTACTTGTACGTCTTGAGACATCTCCGGAAGACATCACAGGTATGAAATCTGCTCAGGGTATCCTGACAGTTCGTGGTGGTATGACATCTCACGCAGCAGTTGTTGCCCGTGGTATGGGTGAGTGCTGTGTATCCGGATGCGGTGATATCGCTATGGACGAAGAAAACAAGAAATTCACACTTGCTGGTAAAGAATTCCACGAAGGAGACTTCATCTCCATCGATGGTACAACCGGTAACATCTACGACGGAATCATCCCGACTGTAGACGCTACAATCGCTGG